>JAYVAP010000669.1:0-3105 GCA_043750915.1 Spirosoma sp.
CATCGGTGGCGCATTATGCCAAAAAAATTCTGCTCGTGAGCGACAATGATGCCTTCAACCGCCTGTATGAGCTGGTGGGGCAGTGCGACGTGAACGAGCGGCTATATGCCAAAGGCTACCGGAACCTGCGCATCGTTCACCGACTCGAATCGGCGATGACACCCGACCAGAATCGCCGGACCAACCCCATACGGTTTGTCGACAGCGTGGGCCGAACGCTTTACCGGCAACCGGCGCAGCTGTGTGACCGGACACCCAAAGCCGACAGCGTGATTCAGCGGGGAACGGGCTACCTCAAACGCGATTCGCTGATCCGGCAACCATTCGATTTTACGGAAAAAAATTACTTTGCCCTCAACGATCAGCAGGAAATGCTGAAGGCCGTGCTTTTCCCCGACGATGTGCCCGCCCGTAGCCGGTTCAACCTCGCCCCCGGCGATTATCCGTTTCTGTACCGCTACCTCTCGCAGCTGCCCCGCGAAACAGCTTACCCGCCCTACGACTCCACCTATTATGACAGCTACTGCAAGTTTCTGCTGGCGGGCGACCAGAAAACGCCCTTTCCGCGCAGCATCCGTATTTTTAACAAGGTGGGCGATGCCTATGGATATTTGATCGATAACGCCTATATCGTGGATTTTGACAAGGGCATCGAGTTCATGCTGTCGGCGGTGATTTACTGCAACGCCGACGGGATTTTCAACGATAATAAATACGAATACGACACCATCGGGATGCCGTTTATGGGAAACCTCGGCCGGGTTATTTACGACTACGAAGCCAAGCGAAAGCGTGCCAACGTGCCCGATCTGAGCCGGTTTCGGGTCGATTATGGGAAATGACCCGTTCGTAATATCATTTCAGCCCCGACAGAAAGGCCAGGCTTTTGGGCATTTGCTCAACGGAACGGGACGACTCGTCTTCGATGAAAAAATGCTTCACGCCCGATTTTCTGGCCTGTTTCATAATGGCCGCAATGCCCACGTCGCCCTGGCCCAGCACCACGTTCGATTCTACATCGGCATGGCCGGTGTTGCTGTCAGGGGTGCCGGGTTTGCGGTCTTTGAGGTGCATCAGCAGAAAGCGTTTGGGGTATTTCTGTAGCAGGGCCACCGGGTCGTAGCCGGGCGATTTTACCCAAAACACGTCCATCTCGAAATTAACGGACTTGGGGTCGAGGTTTTCGGCTAAGTAATCAAAAAATGTACCGTCTTTGTAGGTTTGAAATTCGTAGCCGTGGGTGTGGTAACAGAGCGAAATGCCGTTTTGGGCCAGCAACTTACCGGCCGTATTGAACACCTCAATGGCCTGATCGGCGTTCTGAACCGTAAACTCATCGCCGGTGTGGGGAATCCAGAAGCAGACCACGTATTTGGCACCCAGGGCCTTGGCTTCGGCCAGCACTTTGGGCACGTTGGTGTCCAAATCTTTAAACTCGGCTCCCGTGCCAATGACCTTCAGGCCATGCTGGCTAAGAAGTTTGGTGAAGCTGGCGGTGCTCATGCCATAGGTACCGGCCAGCTCCACCTCGCGAAAACCCAATTGCCGGACTTTGGCCATAGTGCCTGGCACATCGCTGGCAAACTGATTGCGGAAACTGTAGAGCTGAAGCCCAACGGGAGCTACTTTTTGCGCCTGGGCGGCACCGCCCAACAGCAGCATACCGGCGAGTAAAAGAACAGATTTCATGACGGATTCAGGGGTTTGTGGGGCGTGCCAACCGGAGGAACGCCACCCCACAAACCCAGAAACCGACTCTATCTACCCATTTGGGTGGTAAATGTGCTCTCAAAAATCTTGTCGGCGTTGCCCGCTTCGAAGCCTTCGCGCCGGTGTTGCCGCCCAATGTCGGTGGCGGGCAGGTGGCTGAACTGGGGCAGCACACGCCGTTCGGCAAACTCCACGTAAGACCCGGCAATGGGAAATAGGTCGCCCCCGGAAAATTCGGCATCGAGTAGCCGGGCCACCGTCGATGCCTGTTTGAGACCACCGTCGGGGCTGATCTTGATGATGCCGCCCGCCGAGTTGAGCCGCAAACCCTGCTGCTGCAAAAAAGCCACAAATTCCTCAATGGTGTTGTAGCCCGGCTTGAGGTTATGCACACTGATGGTGAAGTGATTGAGGTAGTAGCGGTTATAGATGACCCACGCGGCATACTCGCTTTCGGCCAGCAGGGCCTGATAGTCGGACAGGGTAGGTGTTTGCCAGAGCGGCTCGTGCAGAAACCGGTCCACGGCATCGGCATTGTCCAGGTTGAGCGCATCGACGGGGTCACCCACAACGGTATCCGTGTATTGGCGGATGATTTGCTGCGCCCGGGTCGAAAGTTCTTCCACGCGCAGTTCGCTGGCAAAAATACGCGGCAGGTTGGCTTCACTTTTCGGCGGGGCATACCAGTAGGCCGACAGTTTTTTCTCGACGAAGTTAAACGGATCCCGCCTTTCGTAGCCGTAATGCCCAAAAATCTTCTCGAATGAGGCCAGCCCGAGGTTTGGAACGCCGAGGGTTCGGAAGGCGATGTGGTCGTTTTCGATTTCGTTGGCCGAAGCAATAACGCCCGCGTCGATGAGGGCGTTGAGCACGAGCTGCACATCGGGCACGCGTTCGCTGTACCGGCGCATGAGACCGGATAATACGGTGTTAAGCGTTTTCTGTGTTGGTGAGTTTGTCATAATATTGGCGAATGCGTTCGTTGGCTGGTTAATCATTTTCGTGGGTCTGTTGGTGCGTAGTGAGCACCAATCTGCCACCGGTTTTTGGCGGGCAACCCCTCTTGGCCCGTTGTTTGTGGTACAATGCGGTGCAAAAATACGTTCGTTTCCGTTTCTTCCGGTACCCGTTCGACCGGGCGTTGATCGTGCCGGTGGCTTTGGGTGCGGGCGGGCCGCATCATTCAGCTACGCCCTCAGCCAGGCCCAAAAACCAGTGCCTGCAGACCAGCCTTAACCATAGCCGAAGCAAATAATTATGCGTAAGTACCTGTAAGTCAAAAGTATACATTTTTGCCTGCAAGCCAGTTATAAATAATTTAAAAATTTCCTCTTTTTTATTAGGAATTTAAAAATTCTCTCTATAACTATGCGTCATCCTTTTATAATCAAACTC
>JAYVAP010000670.1:0-3052 GCA_043750915.1 Spirosoma sp.
GCATCCCACCATTTGGCATGGCTTTCCAGGGCGGCCTGCCACTCCGGCGCACGCGGGTCGCTCACCTGCGGGGCTTCGGGCTGGCCCACGCGGCAGTGAATATGGTCGCTCACGGCAATGGCACGGTCCACGTTCCCAGCCTGATCGGCTAAGTAAGATTCTGCCACATTGACCCAGTGCGAGTAATCGGCTGTCAGGCGCAGGTCGGGCAGTTTGAGCAGATAATACTGAATGGCCGGGGCACTGTAGGAAAACCGGCCCCGGTGGGTTTCGTGGAGAATGAGAACGCCGGTTTGTTTTTGCACGGCGGCAGCGGTTTGAATCAACTCGGCATTTTGCTCGAACGTAAAATAGTCATGGCCGGTATGGCTGTTGATAAACAGGGGCTTGTGCGATGCGATGTCTAATAGATCGTCATGGAATTTCTGCTTGTGTTCGTTGAAATCTGGCCCCCCGCCAAACGCCATCAGAATAAGCTCGAGGCCCTGGTCGCGGGTGATCTGTACGGCTTCCCGTCGTTTGTCAGGCCCGGCGGCAATTTCCATCCCGTCGTATCCGGCGGCTTTGACCCGGCGGGCCGCTTCGGGGAAAGTGAAGTTGTCCAAACCCCACATGGGGCAAAAGAATTGAGTTTTCATGCGTCAGGGGTTAAGAATTGGTTGCAAAGTAGGCAGAAAACGCCCTATTTGAAGAATTATTTTTCATCCCGGACCCACCGTTTAAACGGTGGGCTGATACACTGATTCCGGTGAAACTTGGCCGTACCATTAACTTTGTGGATAAGTTTGAACGGTGGGCTGATACACTGATTTTGGTGAAACTTGGCCGTACCATTAACTTTATGGATAAGTTTGAACGGTGGGCTGATACACTGATCCCAGGCTCGTGGGGCGGTGGGCTACTGATGATGCTTCAACGCGGCTTCTTCAACCTGTATCCGGATCAACATTAAAGGCTATCAATTAGACCACCGTTTAAACGGCGTCTAATTGATAGCAATAGTCCCCGAATATGCTCAATTTTGCCCACCACAGCCGGTCTCGTTTATAAGCCCCCTTTTTGGTGAATAGTATCTTGAATGAATCCAATAATCAACCGGTTTGTGCCCTAATTATGAGCGAAGTAGCCACCAGATTTAGTCCCGGCGTTGTAACCGGCGAAGGCGTTACGGAAATTTTCCGCCACGCCAACGAAAATGATTATGCCCTGCCCGCCGTCAATGTTGTTGGCACGGACTCTGTCAATGCGGTGCTCGAAACGGCCCGCGCCGTTAACTCCCCCGTTATTGTGCAGTTTTCCAACGGGGGCGGCATTTTCTACGCTGGCAAGAGCCTGCCCAACGACCGGCAGCAGGCCGCCATTGCCGGCTCCATTTCGGGTGCCCTGCACGTGCACCGGGTGGCCGAACTGTATAACGTGCCCGTGATTTTGCACACCGACCACTGCGCCAAAAAACTCCTGCCCTGGATCGACGGGTTGCTGGCCGCCGGTGAGCAGCATTTTGAGCAAACGGGCAAGCCCCTCTATTCGTCGCATATGCTGGACTTATCGGAGGAGCCAATCGAAGAAAATATTGAAATCTGCGCGCGTTATTTCGAGCGGATGGCCAAAATTGGCATGACGCTCGAAATTGAACTCGGCGTAACGGGTGGCGAAGAAGACGGTGTCGACAACTCTGACGTGGATGATGCTAAACTTTACACGCAGCCCTCCGAAGTGGCTTATGCGTATGAAGAACTGCGCAAAATTTCGCCCAACTTCACCATTGCAGCCGCTTTTGGCAACGTCCACGGCGTTTACAAGCCGGGTAATGTCAAACTGTCGCCCGTTATTCTCAGCAACTCGCAGGCCTACATTCAGGAACATTACGGCACGGGTCCGCTACCGGTAAATTTCGTGTTCCACGGCGGTTCGGGGTCGAGCCGCGACGAAATTCGCGAAGCCATTCGCTACGGAGCCGTGAAAATGAACCTCGATACCGACATGCAGTGGGCCATGTGGGCGGGTATTCTAAACTACTATAAAGCGAAGGAAGGCTATCTGCAAACGCAGCTCGGCAGCCCCGACGGGCCTGATTCGCCGAACAAAAAGTATTACGATCCCCGCGTATGGCTGCGCAAAGGCGAGGAAAGTATGGTGGAGCGGCTCAAAACGGCGTTTGAAGATTTAAACTGCATCAACCGGCTGGCATAAATGCTGGTGATAGGGGTGCAGGTGCCGGATCCGTGGGTCCGGCATTTTTTTGCCAAAAGAATTGCACCCGTGTGGAGTGGCTGACAGGCCTGCTAAAACTTTATCAAAAAAAATTTCTAATTTCTCCAGATTATTCTCTGCTTTTACACTCTCAAACTTGGAGTACATTACAACGACATACGAGGGTGAAGGTCCGCCACAGTCATACGTGATCCGGCAGAAACTCTATGAAGTCGCTCCTGACACAACGATTCCTTGTTTGCCCGATGAGCTGACGGTGAATTAGCGGTTTTTGTTCGCCCGCTCCATGCCTTTGGATATTTTGCTTTGCGTATCATAAGCCTCTACGTAGGCGGGGCCGGTAACGGTGAACTGCTTCCCGTCGGGGCTGATTTTGACGGCCATGTCTTTGGCCGTGGGGCTGAGTACAGTCGTAAAGTGGGCTTCCCCGCTCGTGGGCGACCATTCGGGAGTAGCATAGCCAAGTCGGGTCATCACCTCATGGGGGTAACGCATCAGCATTTCGTAGGCTTTGCCGGTGCAGGCAACGGGTGCTTCGACGGTCATCGAAAATTTGCTGCGCAGGGTTTTGATCATCTCGTCGATCATCGGACGATTCTCCTTCTCAATCGTCTTGTCGTCGACGGCAAGGGTGTAGAGGTCGCCGATTTTTTCGCGTTTGGCGTACTCTACGGCGTATCGAACCCAGTAGCGCGCGGCCCCAAACCCACTCTCGTTGCCGTCATTGGCCGGGTCGGTGAACTTCGCCCAGCAGGTCGGCGATAGTTTCAGGACAAAACATTTGTCGATAATCTGCGCGTTCAGGTACGACTGCTCCGAGAAGAGCCGCTCCACAAAT
>JAYVAP010000671.1:0-3982 GCA_043750915.1 Spirosoma sp.
AGTTTGCCGATACCCTTACCAACTGGCGTGGCATTGCCTACTACAAAGAATACGGCTGGCAACGGCAGCTGCACCTCTACGAAGTACCGTTTTATTACATCGAGTATGGCATTGCGCAACTTGGGGCTATTGGTGTCTGGCGCAACTACCGGCGCGACCCACAGGCTGGCCTGGCAGCCTACAAAGCCGCGTTGCGCTTAGGATATACCGCACCCCTGCGCGACGTATACGCAGCGGCCAGCGTGCCCTTCGACTTCTCGCACGAACACATTCGGGAGCTGATGGGTTTTGTGGAAGAGGAGATCGAAAAACTGGGGGTCTGAACCACCCACTGCCCGGCCATCCGGCTTGGAAACCTGATAAGCCCGACGTAATTTTGCGTCATAATTTTTTGAAGCAAGTGACTATGAAACGTTCATGGAGTGGAGGAATAGCCATTGTGGCAATGCTGTCGCTGGCATCCTGTGACTATCAGAAATATAACACCATCCGCCAGGCCGATCCCCGCGCGGGCGATTACAACGTGAATTACCAGGCGGGCGATGCAGAAGTGTACGGAAAAGGCAAAGACTCTGCCGCCGTTCAGTCGACCTACAAATACACGCCCAACCCTGCGCTGGAAGGGCGGACCCAGAAAATTCGCGAGAAACTCTTTGGCACCGGCACCATTGGCGAAGGTGCCTAAGCCCCCAATACGCCCATCCTGAAAGCGGTAACGCAGCCACCAACAGCTGCGTTACCGCTTTTACTGTGTCAGAGCGTGACCGGAATTAGTGTCCGGCGCGTTGTTTTTTTGTGTTACTTTGCCCGATCAAATTCTATCAATAATAGCATTATTCGGTTGTCGAAACTGCTTTATAGACCACAAACATCATGAATATTGCATTGGTTACGGGTTCGGCCGGATTGATTGGTAGTGAAGCCGTTGCATTTTTTGCCGACAAGTTCGACCTCATCATTGGTATCGACAATAACATGCGGCAGTATTTTTTCGGGGCCGACGGCTCCACCGAGTGGAACCGCAACCGCTTAGCCGATGCCTACGCCAACTACCAGCACCGGCCCGCCGACATCCGGGAAGTGTCGCAACTGGAACCCATTTTTCGGGAGTTTGGCCAGGACATTAAATTGGTGCTGCACACAGCGGCCCAGCCCTCGCACGACTGGGCCGCCCGCGAGCCCTTTACCGATTTTGGTGTGAACGCCGTTGGCACACTCAACATGCTCGAAATGACGCGCCTGCACGCACCCGAAGCCGTCTTTATCTTCACCTCGACGAATAAAGTCTACGGCGACAACCCGAATTTCCTGCCGCTGATTGAAACCGAAACGCGCTGGGAAATCGATCAGGACCACCCCTATTTTAAGGACGGCATTGACGAGTTCATGAGCATCGACCACACCAAGCATTCCGTTTTTGGGGCCTCCAAAGTAGCCGCCGACGTGATGGTTCAGGAATACGGTCGGTATTTCGGGATGAACACGGGCGTGTTTCGGGGGGGCTGCCTGACGGGGCCGAACCATTCCGGGGCGCAGTTGCACGGCTTTTTGTCGTACCTGATGAAGTGCGCCATCACGGGCAATCAATACACCATTTTTGGCTACAAAGGCAAGCAGGTTCGCGACAATATCCATAGCTGGGATTTGGTGAACATGTTCTGGCATTTCTATCAGAACCCCCGCCCGGGCGAGGTATATAACGCCGGCGGTGGCCGATATGCCAACTGCTCAATGCTGGAAGCCATTACCCTTTGTGAAAAAATTTCGGGTAACAAAATGAACTACCAGTACTCCGAAACCAACCGCAGTGGCGACCATATCTGGTATATTTCCAACCTCAACAAGTTTAAGGAGCACTACCCCGGCTGGGACTGGACCTACGACCTGGAGGTGACAATGAGTCAGATTCATGACAGTATGGTGGCCCGCTTAGCCATGGCGAAGTAAGTTAAACCTGCTTGCCTTAGTGGCCTGTGTTTGAGAGCCGGACACGGGTGTCCGGGTTAGCCTATGTTCCATTTCGATACGTACCCGATTCTATACTGGCTGCCTATTTATGCCCTCTGCTGGGGGGCGTTGTGGCTGGCTTTTCGCCCGGCGGTCCGGGATGGCGTGTTTGTGGGGTTGGCCCTGGGGCTACTCCTGCTGCTTCGGTTGCCCAGCGTCGTGTTTAACGCGGAGATAAACCCCGACGAAAGCCAGATGATTACGCAGGCAATGACCCTGCGCCATGATCCCGTTTATTTTCGGTCGGTAGATGGCACCACGGCCGGTCCGTTAGATAGTTATTTTCTGGTAATACCCGGTCTGCTGGGTCTGCCGTTCGATTATCTGACAGCCCATCTGATGGCTTTCGGCTTAGTGGCCGCGTGCCTGTGGCTGTTGTTTCTGACGGCCCGGCTGTGGTTTGGCGGAACAGCCGCGCGACTGGCTTTGCTGCCGCTGGTTTTCATGCTCGGTCTCACCCAAAACGGCGACTTTCTGCATTATAACAGCGAATTGGTAGCACTGGTGTTGCTCAGCGGAAGCTATTACCTGTATGCCACCCAGCTGTCGCAAAAAAATCCTGCGCCGGGCTTTGTTGCACTCATAGGGCTGTTGCTGGGCATGGTTCCTTTTGGTAAGCTCCAGGCGGTTCCGCTGGCGGCAGTGGTGGGTTTGTTCGCAGGTATCGACCTGCTGAGCCGACAACACCTGACAGTGTCGGCCAAAGCTGGCAGGATTGCACTGTTGGGTGCCTGCGCCATGCTGTTTCCGCTGCTGGTTGTGGGGCTAACCTGGCTCAACGGCGTATACGACGACTTTGTGACGTTTTATATCATCGGCAATTTTCAATATGGCAGCGACACCAACCAGTGGCAAAGCCTGCTTAATTTGCCCGCTTTTTTCAGGAAGGGCACTGAATTCGACTGGCTCGTGAAACTCACGGTAATGGTTTGGCTGGCGGGTCTGCTGCTGTCGCTGCGCCGGAAAGCCCGGTTTGGTCCGGCGGTCTGGCGCGTGGGCGGGTTTGGCCTGCTGTTGCTGCTGGCTACGCTATTTGCCATCACCCGAACCGGTTCCGGCTACGTCCATCACCTGTATTTTCTGACGGGGCCACTCCTGTTTGGGCTGGCATATGGGTGGCAGCAACTCCTGGCCGGCGGGCAGGTGGGACGATGGGTGAGTGTGGGAG
Organism: Spirosoma sp.; assembly: GCA_043750915.1. Taxonomy (GTDB): domain Bacteria; phylum Bacteroidota; class Bacteroidia; order Cytophagales; family Spirosomataceae; genus Spirosoma. The sequence goes on from JAYVAP010000671.1 coordinate 3,176, forward strand.
CCATAACAGTTTTCCTGGCCCTCTTTGGCGTTCAGGCCTGGCTGAACCACCGCCACCAGATACCCCTGAACCCCTATCCCTCCAACCGGCAAAACGGCTGGAGGGTGCAGCCATCGGCCGTATCAACAGAAATAGCCCGCTACGCACGGCCCGGCGAGAAACTGGTGGTCTGGGGCTGGCGGTGCGACTACTACGTGCAGGCGCAGATGCCGCAGGGGGTGGCCGAAAACCACTCTATCCGCAGTGCCTTTACCCATCCCCTGCTGGCAACCTATCAGCAACGGTACCTGCGCGATTTTATCCGCTCATTTCCGCCGGTGTTTGTCGATGCCGTGGGTAGTCAAAACCTGTGGATGACCGACCGCAGTACCCAGGGCCACGAACTCATTAAACCGCTGGGCCAGTTTGTGGCCGCTCATTATAAATACATGGGCTTGGTGAACGATGCCCGGATTTATGTCCGCACCGACCGCGCTGGCCATCGCCCGCCTGTCCAACCACTTGCCATCCAGGCTGGCCAATGATATTTTTCCTGACCGGCAGGGTTGAACGCCTGCCCACAAAACATACACAAACGCATTATGTGGACAAAAAAAGGACTTATCTACAAACCCGACGGCTCGAAGCCCTTCAGCCGCAGCCACGCGCAGGTGCCTTTTGGCTTTCCGATGGCCGACAAACTGCGTGTTTACTTTGCCACGCGCGACGAGCACAGTTCATCGGCCACGTCGTTCGTTGAACTCGACCCAAACGACTTGTCTAAAGTCACCTACGTACACGACCGGCCTTGCCTGACCAAAGGAGCCG
>JAYVAP010000672.1:0-3629 GCA_043750915.1 Spirosoma sp.
AGTTTGCCGATACCCTTACCAACTGGCGTGGCATTGCCTACTACAAAGAATACGGCTGGCAACGGCAGCTGCACCTCTACGAAGTACCGTTTTATTACAGCCAGTGCTGAAATTTGTCGATGGTGGCCACCCAGGGCAGGGTTTCAATAATGGATTCGAGGTGCTGGCGTTTGGCCCGGCGCAGTTCGTCGGGGTTCTCAAAAAACACGTCCCAATGGTCCATCGTCAATAACTCCATGCTCATCGAAGCCAGTTCAGCGGCTTCCATAGGCGGATTTCGGAACGCTTTCAGGGGTAAATCGCGCGTTAGAAACGAGTGGAGGGCGTGGCCACCTTCGTGAACCATCGTCACCACATCGCGCAGGCTGCTGGTGGCGTTCATAAAAATAAACGGTACGCCAATTTCTTCGAGCGGATAGTTGTAGCCGCCCGGTGCTTTTCCCTTCCGTGATTCAAGATCGAGGTGGCCCATTGCCCGCATAACCCGCAGAAAATCGCCCAGACCACCCGCCTGCCCGTTGGTTTCCGCGCTTGTTTCCGGAAAAAAAGCCGAAGCGGACGGCTGAGCCGGTGGGCTGAGCCGGTCGAAGCACCGGATGGTTTTGTCGAGTAGCTCGGCTCCGGTAGCAAATGGTTTCAGGGGCAAACGGCCCGCCGGGTCTACCTTGGTATCCCAGGGGCGGAGCGTTTCAACCGCCAGTTGTTGTTGGCGCTGGTTGGCCAGTTTGTTCAGCATCGGTACCACAGCATCGGCCACCGACTCGTGAAAAGCAAAACAGTCGGCTGGCGTGTAGTCGAAGCGGCCCAGGGCGGCAAATGAATAATCGCGGAAGTTGGCAAACCCGGCATTGACCGCCACCCGATGGCGCAGGGAAAGCAACCGGCTGAAGAGCTGATCGAGTGCGTTGTGGTCCTGATAACGCCGTTCCTGAATTTTCCGCCAGGCGTTTTCGCGCACGGCCCGGTCCGTGGACTGTAGCAGATCGCCCGCTTCGGGCAAGGTTAGTTCGCGCCCGCCAATGGAAACGGTCATGGCCCCCACCAAGGCTCCGTACTGGCGCTCTTCAGTCTGAATGTCGGTTTGGAGCGGGATGTTTTCGTCGCGGAAAATATCGATGGCCTTTTTCATGCCCCGCGCCATCACGGCAAACCCATCGTCGGTTAACTGACTTAGATAAATACTGTTGACTGCTTTCAGGTCCAGGTCGTTGCCATAGGCCGTCATTGCAGGCTGAATCTGTTCGATAAACCGGTTGAAGTCCGCCAGCAACGTTTCGCTGGCCGTGTTGCAGGTCATGCGAATGTAGCGCCAGGCAAAATTTTCCGACACATACGATTCCAGTTCACTGCGGTCCAGAAACCACTGTCGCAGGGTGTCGGTACTATTAATGGCGCGTTCCAGCAGGTTGTCGTAGTAGGGCTTAACGGAGTCCCAGTCTGCCAGTTCAATGGCTTCACCAATGAAAAGGCGGGGCAAACGGGTGAGTTTGCCGATGGTTTCGTTTGGGGTCATGCACGTAATGATGTTATTCGATCTCAATTACCACGTCTCGCCCAACGGGGTGTGCCACGCAGGTGAGTATGTAGCCCGCTTTGATTTCCGATGCCGACAGCCCGTCTTCTTCGTCGAGCTTAACGGTGCCCGAGGTGCAGCGGCCCAAACAGGCCGTACACATGCCCGCCTGACATGAGTAGGGCAGGTCGATGTCTAAATCCAGGGCGGCTTCCAGAATGGTCTGGTGCGGAGCCACAGCAAATTTGTATTCGCTGCCTTCATACAGGACCGTCACCTCGGGCGAACCGCCAGTGTCCTCATCCGTCATTGGCTCTTCCAGTACTTGGCCGGCGGCAACGGGCGCGGTCACGTAGCTTTCTTTATAGACACGCTCCGTTGGGATGCCCACTAATGCCAGTGCCGAGCGGGCTTCGGCCATCATTTCATCGGGGCCGCAGAGGTAGGCACTCGCCGTTTGCCGGTCGGCCATCGGCAGGTCTTCCAGCAGGCTCGTCAGGGTGTGTTGGTTCAGGCGGCCGCTGTGGCTGGTCCAGCCCGCGTTGGGTTGGCTCAGCACGTGCGTCACCTGGAAGCGGATTTTGCCCGGCGTGGATTCGCCGTAAGCCTGCTCCATGGCATCTACGTGCGTTTTGTAAATGATCGACTCCTGGCTGCGGTTTCCGTAGATGAGCCACACGCGGCTGTTGGGCTCGACGTGCAGGGCCGATTTGGCCATCGAAAACAGGGGCGTTATTCCGCTGCCGGCACCAATCAGAATCAGTGTCCGGCGGTTTTGCGGGTCCAATTTGGGCACAAAAGTCCCCATTGGCTCCAGCGTTTCGAGGATGTCACCCGCATGAATACGCTCGCAGAGATAATTGGAAACCAAGCCGCCCGGCACGCGCTTCACCGACACCGCCAGCGACACATCGACGTGGGGCGACGATGCCATGGAGTAGGATCGGCGTACTTTTTGCCCGTTTATGTTGAGCAAAAACGTTAGAAACTGGCCCGGCTGATAGCGGATTTCTTCGCTGATGGGGTGCCAAAAGGTTATCGTTACGGCATCGGGCGTTTCCCGAACAACTTCTTTTACTTTCAAAAAATATCGTGCTGCCATTGATAATGTTTTTTCTTTAACACGGAGACGGGGAGTAAACACGGAGGACACGGAGTTTTCCTTGATTTCTTCTCCGTTTTCTCCGTGGCTTCTCCATGTCTCCGTGTTAAAATTTCTCTCAAAGATACGTCAGGCCAACTGTTTGTGATACTCGACCAGCTCGTTGACGGGTGCTTTCAGGATGCGCCCCAGGGTCAGGCCGGTTTGTGAAACTGCCCGTTGCAACGGTTCAGTAAAGTAGTGCGCCACCGACCCGACAAAGTACACCGGCCACGCATTAGCCTCAGGAAATCGACATACATACGTACTTAAAAAAAGGACGAACGCATTGGTCACCAATCCAACGACGTGTGGATGCGCGATGTTTTGCGATAAAAACGGGGTGAAGCCGGCAAAATAGCGGTTCGGGAACGGTTTTTGGTAGGCGTTTTCCAGCAGCGTGGGCCGGTCGAGGGCATATTGGTCTTGGAACGCGCTGTGCAGGTCGGCGGGTAGTCGATCCTGAAAAAAATCCCGGACGAGGGTTTTGCCGAGATAGCCCCCGCTGCCTTCATCGCCGAGCCAGAAGCCCAGTGCCTGAATGCCGCGTGTGAGTTTGGTGCCATCGTAGCAACCGGCGTTTGAGCCGGTGCCCAAAATGCACACGATACCCGGCTGCCGATCCGCAGCGGCCCGGGCGGCTCCCAGCATATCGCTCTCAACGACAACGGTTTGCACACCCGGCAGTACGGCCCGCAGCGCATGGGCCACAACAGGATTCACGGCCGGACCACTGCACCCGGCTCCGTAGAAAAACACCGTCGACACGGCCGCTCTGCTCAATGAAGGAACCAGCTGCCGTTGCAACAGGTCGGTAATTTGCGCAGTTGTCTGGTAATACGGATTGATCCCGTCGGTTGGCAGGGCGTGGACAGTGCCGTTGGGTTCCATGAGCCGCCAATCGGTTTTGGTTGAGCCGCTATCGGCAATAAGTGTAGCCATTGATTGGTTTATTGGGTTAGGGTGGCTGATGCG
>JAYVAP010000673.1:0-4527 GCA_043750915.1 Spirosoma sp.
CGCGTTCTGGATGGTCCGAATGGCCGACTCACGACCTGATCCGGGACCTTTCACAAAAACTTCAGCCTTTCGCATACCCAGACCATGCGCAACGGCGGCACAGTTGGTAGCGGCCGTTTGGGCGGCATAAGGTGTATTTTTCTTTGAGCCGCGAAAGCCCATTTTACCCGCCGACGCCCAGGAAATAACCTGACCGTTCATGTTGGTAATCGAAATAATGATGTTGTTGAACGTAGCCCGGATGTGTACCTGGCCAACGGGTTCAACGATCACTACCCGCTTCTTCGCTTTATCTTTGCGTTTTGCTTGCGCCATTGTTGTAGGTAATCGTCAGCTGTTGCCAGCTAACCGATTGATTACTTGGTTACTTTCTTCTTGTTAGCCACTGTCTTCCGCTTGCCTTTGCGGGTACGGGAGTTGTTTTTGGTATGCTGACCCCGAACCGGCAGACCTTTGCGGTGACGAAGACCCCGGTAGCAACCGATGTCCATCAGACGCTTGATGCTCAGCTGCACTTCCGAACGCAACGCACCTTCCACCTTATACTCGTTCGAGATCGCGTTACGCACTGCGCTGGCTTCATCGTCCGACCACTCGCTGGCTTTTTTGTCGACGCTGATACCCGCGTCGGTCAGGATTTTTTTGGCCCGGCTGCGGCCAATGCCAAAGATGTACGTCAGCGCAATTTCGCCCCGCTTCTTGTCTGGAATATCTACACCTGCAATACGTGCCATAATTAGCCTTGTCTTTGTTTGTAACGGGGATTCTTTTTGTTGATCACGTACAGTTTCCCTTTCCGACGGATCACCTTGCAGTCTACGCTGCGCTTCTTAATGGACGCTTTGACCTTCATGGTTCTCTTTGTTTTAGCGATGGCAAACCTGTGGGTACCGAGTCGGCCAAAGCCAACTCCCTAACCGCAGACCGCCTGCTCATTTGTATCGATACACAATCCTTGCCTTACTCAAATCGTAGGGCGACATCTCCAGTTTCACCCGGTCGCCGGGCAAAATCTTGATGTAATTCATTCGCATTTTCCCGGAGATGTGGGCAATTACCTCATGCTTGTTGGCCAGCTCGACCCGAAACATTGCATTCGATAAGGCTTCCAAAATCACACCATCCTGTTCTATTGAATTCTGCTTTGCCATGTTTGCTCTAAGCCGCCATCAGTTCCTGTGTGCCAACCATCAGGCTTGTGTTTGCGGTGACGGCCTCAATGTAATCGAAGGTTGTCAATATCTCGGCCTTCCCCCGGCGCACCGCCACCGTGTGTTCAAAGTGAGCCGACGGTTTGCGGTCGACCGTCCGGATTGTCCAGCCATCACGCTCCTGAATCACCCCTTTTTTACCGAAGTTAATCATCGGCTCGATGGCCAGAATCATGCCTTCGCGCAGTTTGGGTCCCTGCCCCCGCTTACCGTAATTGGGCACTTCCGGGGCTTCGTGCAACGCCTGACCCACACCGTGGCCTACCAGCTCCCGAACCACCGAATACCCGAATTTCTCCGTGTAGGTTTGAATCGCGTAGCCAATATCGCCGACCCGGTTTCCCTCAACGGCTTTTTCGACCCCTACATAAACCGATTCTTTGGTTCGGGCCAGCAACCGGCGCACGGCGGCAGGTACATCGCCTACCGGGTAGGTATAAGCACTGTCACTGTGGTAACCGTTTAGCTTGACTCCGCAGTCGATAGAAATAATATCGCCCTCCCGGAGTTCATATTTGCCAGGGAAACCATGCACCACAACATCATTGACAGAGATGCACAAAGAAGCCGGAAACTTGTTGTATCCCAGAAAAGAAGGATAGCCGCCATTATCTTTTATGAACGTCTCAGCAACGGTGTCCAGTTCCTTCGTTGTCACACCGGGCCGGATAAGCTTTGCCACCTCGGCATGGGCTTTTCCCAGCACCTGCGCACTGATTTTTATCAGGTCGATTTCTTCATCGCTCCTGAGGTAAATCATTTTGTCTTTCTTATCCGCAGCCATCTTTACTTAAACTACGGCTGGCGTCTCGCTCGTGCGGCCCTGTACGCGTCCCGACTTCATCAGGCCTTCATACCGGCGCATGAGCAAATAACTTTCCACTTGTTGCAGGGTATCCAGCACCACACCCACCATAATAAGCAGGGATGTACCGCCGAAGAACTGCGCAAATCCGCTGGTCATACCAAACAAATTGGCAATGGCGGGCAGAATAGCCACAATAGCGAGCATGATGGCTCCCGGCAACGTGATTCGATCCAGCACCGTACCAATGTAATCAGAGGTTTGTATGCCGGGTTTAACCCCCGGAATAAACCCACCACTCCGCTTCATATCGTCAGCAATCTGAACCGGATTAACGGAGATAGCCGTGTAGAAGAAAGTGAAAACGATGATCAGCAATGCAAAAAGAACGTTGTATTGCCAGCTTGTATAACTCGCAAAAGCGTTTTGGACGTTGGCAGCAAAGTCGCTTTTCTCCGCAAAAATGCCGGCCAGATACGTTGGTACAAACATCAGTGCCTGGGCAAATATGATGGGCATAACGCCAGCAGCATTAAGCTTTAGCGGCAAATACTGTCGCTGTCCACCTACTACTTTGTTGCCAATAACCTGCTTGGCATACTGAATCGGAATCCGGCGGATGGCCTGCGTTAGCACAACGGCACCCATCACTACGAAGTACAGGGCAACCAGTTCGAGCACAAAAATCAGAATACCACCCGACCCGCGCGATTGCTGCTCACCAATAATAGCACCCGGCAACCGCGACACAATCCCGATCATGATAATCATGGAGATGCCATTGCCAATGCCTTTATCCGTAATCCGTTCGCCCAGCCACATGCAAAAAATAGTGCCCGAGGTCAGGATAAACAGCGACGAGATCGTGAACAACCCCCGGTCGATGAGCAAGGCTTCGTTGGGAATGGTGGTACCAATATAGGTGATGGCCTGTACGGCTGTAACCGCAATGGTAAGCACCCGCGTGATCTGGTTTAACCGTTTCCGACCCGTTTCCCCTTCTTTCTGCATTTTCTGAAAGTAGGGCAGGGCCAGTGTCAGCAACTGAATCGCAATCGATGCCGATATGTAGGGCATAATGCCCAGCGCAAAAATCGAGGCCTTGCTAAAAGCTCCGCCGAGGAACGTATCCAGCAAACCCAACAATCCCTGTGGATTGAGGTTTAGCTTTTGGGGATCAACACCTGGCAACACAATGGCTGAACCTAAGCGAAATGCCGTGATGAACAGCAACGTATTGAGGATACGGCTCCGCAACTCGTCAATGGAAAATATATTCTTAAACGTACTGATGAGTCGGTTCATAAAATAGGGCGGCTTGAGCCATGCTCACACGTTTAGTTCGCTGCTTCCTCTTTAATTTTCCGTTGGGGCACAATGGCCTTTCCGCCTGCTTTCTCAATGGCTTCCTTAGCACTGGTGGAGAAAGCGTGGGCATGAATTTCTACGGCCGTTGTCAGTTCGCCACGGCTAAGGACTTTTACCAGGTCCTTGCGGCTTACCAACCCGTGGGCAAGCATGAAATCCATGTCGACCAACGTTACCTTGGTTTCATCAACCAGTGCCTGAATGGCATCTAAATTCAGGGGCTTGTATTCAACGCGGTTGATGTTCTTGAAGCCGAACTTCGGTACGCGACGTTGCAGGGGCATCTGACCCCCTTCAAAGTGCGTTTTACGGCTGTAACCCGAGCGCGACTGTGCGCCTTTGTGACCCCGCGTAGACGTTCCGCCCATGCCTGAGCCTTGTCCGCGTCCGACTCGCTTGCGCTCCCTGACGGAACCTTTTGCCGGTTTAAGGTTGCTTAAATTCATTGTTAATTTGTTTTTGTCAGTACGTGGTCATTCATCATCAGGCTTGTCAGTTGGTGTTATAACAACACCTGACTCGCCCGGACAATAAATGACCACCTATGGCTTTTTTTAAAGAGTCGCAAAGATACTAAATTTCTTCAACCTTAACCAAGTGCTGCACCTTTGTGATGGCACCTTTGAGGGAGTCGTTGAGTTCTTTTTCAACGCTGCGGTTAATTTTGCCTAAGCCTAACGACTTGATGGCGTTTTTTTGCGTCTGCGGACGGTCAATGGTGCTTTTAATCTGTGTGATACGTACCCGTGCCATGTTGTTGCTGTTTATTAACCGTTGAACACTTTGGCCAGACTGATTTGCCGCTGAAACGCCACCTGATGGGGTAAACGCATTTTCAACAGGGCAACCAGGGTTGCTTTTACCACGTTGTGCGGGTTAGACGACCCTTTCGATTTGGCGAGGATGTCGCGCACGCCCGCCGACTCCAGCACGGCACGCATGGCACCACCCGCAATCAGACCCGTACCGGGGGCTGCAGGCTTGAGCAGCACAAAGCCACCGCTGAATTTGCCTTCCATCTCGTGGGGCACGGTGTGCTTCAGCAGTGGAATCTGCACTAAGTTTTTCTTGGCATCTTCCACTCCTTTGGCAATGGCATCGGTTACTTCATTGGCTTTGCCTAAGCCATAGCCAACTACGCCT
>JAYVAP010000674.1:0-2008 GCA_043750915.1 Spirosoma sp.
ACTGCATCTCCATCTGCTCGAATTCGCGCATCCGAAAGATAAACTGCCGCGCCACAATCTCGTTCCGAAACGCTTTGCCAATCTGGGCAATACCGAAAGGAATTTTCATGCGGCCGGTTTTCTGCACGTTCAGGAAGTTGACAAAAATACCCTGCGCCGTTTCGGGACGCAGATAAATCAGGCTGGCATCGTCGGCCAGGGAGCCAACCTGCGTGGAAAACATCAGGTTAAACTGCCGCACGTCAGTCCAGTTGTCGGTGCCCGACACGGGGTCTTTGATGCCTTCGGCGATAATCAGGTTCCGCACACCGTCGAGGTCGTTGTCGCCCAGCAACCGGCCCATTTCCTGCAACAGCGCGGTGCTGCGGGCTTCGTCGCCGGCATTGGCATAGGCCTCGGCTTTCAGTTCGAGAAGCTGGTCGGCGCGGTAGCGTTTTTTGGAATCGCGGTTGTCAATCATCGGGTCGTTAAACGAGTCGATGTGCCCCGATGCTTTCCAGGTGAGCGGGTGCATAAATATCGATGCGTCGATGCCCACTACGTTACTGTGGAGCTGGGTCATGGCCTTCCACCACAGCGTTTTCAGGTTATTTTTGAGTTCAACGCCGTTCTGTCCGTAGTCATACACGGCCTGCAGACCATCGTAGATTTCGGAGGAGGGGAACACAAAGCCGTATTCCTTGGCATGGGCAATAATGTCGGGGAGGGTAGCGTCGGGCTGAATCGTTTGCTCTGTCATAATCAGTTACTAAGTCCGCAAAGATAGGCTTTACGCCCAAAACCACCCAGGCCGGGTAATTATAGCACCAAACCCAAGCCCGGAAGATCTCCCGAATCTGCGTGCGGTGCTCCGTGCTTAATAGCCCCCGGAGAACTTCCGCAGGCCCCATTCGGCCGTGGCCAGCAACAGCACCACCACAAACAGCCACCGCCAGTTGATGAGTTCGTTCATTTCTTCGGTACTTGTCAGGCGGGCGGGGTGGGGGCGGGCCGTCAGGGTGCGCACCAGCGCGTCGATGCGGTCGGGACCGTAAAACTGCCCGCCCGTTTGCTGGGCCAATTGCCGAAGCAGGCCGTGATCGGCGGTGGTGTTGAGGGCTTCCATCTGGAGGTCGCGCACCACAAACTGTCCCGCCGACTGGTCGGTTTTGCCGTTAACCGACACCGTGGCCCGGAACCGATAGGCACCTTGGGGCAGGCGGCTAATCTCGAATCGGCTGTTGGTGGCTGTGGGCGTGTAGGTATAGGACCGTGTGATGCCTTTTTCATCGACGATTTCGAGCCGGACGGGTTTGTCATACAGCCGCTCGTAGATGTCGTTGTAGCGTTCGGTTTCAAAAATTACTTTTTCACCCGCTGTAAACTCATTGCGGATGGGGTATACCCGGAGTTTGCGCCGGTCTTCTTTCACCGCAATCAGCTGGATAACCTTCTGCATCAACTCATCCACCACCTCCTGTTTATCGGTCAGGGCATATTCTTCGAGCCGCCACGCCCATAAGCCCTCCCCAGCCAGCACGGCCGTTTTTCGCCCGCCGTTGGTGAGGTTGATCGCCAGCAGCGGCTTGGTGGTCTGAACGCTGCCCACCTGCTGCCAGAGCACCACCTCGCTGCCGGGCCGAAGCCGGAAATCGCCGTAGGGAACGGCCATCGGCGGCAGTTTGCTCAGGATTTCCAGCCGGACCGGGTCGAGGTTCAGCTGCTTGAAATCAGGATTGAAAACTCCCGTTACCCGGTCGCTCTGATTGGCCTGCGCGTTCACCTGCATAACCGTGTTCAGCGTGTTGAAAGGTCCCAGTGCCGACTGGTTGCCCAGCACGAAGAGTACGGGCGTGGGCGGGCCGTTACTGTTAGTTAAGTACTTGCTGATCAATTCGTTGCCAATGCCACCATTGTTGGGTAGCTGATGCAGAATGAGGAGATCATAGACTTTGCCGGGGGGCAGGCGGTCGGCGGGCGTGGCATCGGCTGAGCCGGTCAGGGTGCGCACATCCACGGCATAATGCTG
>JAYVAP010000675.1:0-2833 GCA_043750915.1 Spirosoma sp.
CTATTGTGGTGGGTATGTGACCATGAAAACGCGGAACCCGCTCCGGCGTACCGGCCCGTGCGGGCATTAACCGCTTACAAACCGACCAGTGCCACAAAAATCTTTTCTATTTCGGTGGTTACAGCCCGGTTTTGGCCGGGGGTGAACTTGTTGACCAGCAGGCAGAAGCTGAGTTGTTCGCCGGTGGTGGCGGTGAAATAGCCCGCGTAGGCCCGTACCCCTTCTATGGAGCCGCTTTTGGCCCGGATGTTGCCCGCTGCGGCCGTGCCCTTAGCCAGATTGCGCACCGTACCGGTTTGCCCCACCACCGGAATGGTCCCGTAAAAAGCCTCAAACGCCGGGTCGCGGCCCATGGCACCCAGAATGCCGGTCATGTTGCCCGCCGTGAGTGCCCCCACCGTTGAGAGGCCGCTGCCGTCGCGAATCCGAAAACCTGCCAAATCGACCCCTTTGCTTTTCCAGAACGCGCTGAGCACATCGAGGCTGCCAGCGGTCGACCGAACCGTTTTGCTTAAACGCAGGGCCGTTGTCCGGAGCAGGGCTTCGGCGTAGAGATTGATGCTCTGGCCGTTCGTTTCCCGCACCAGCTCTACCAAGGGGGGAGATTTGTATTCGGCCAGCATCCGGCGTTTGCCCGGCGGGCCGGAGAGTGGGGGCAACCCGCCACCCACCGAAACCGGCGGACTGGCTATTGTGACGTTGTCCTGAATCAGTTGCTGCTGGAGCGCGTAGGCGGCATAAAACGCGGGATCGGGCAGGGCACCCTTTACGCTGAACTCGTTGCCCAGCGGCACATGGCCCGTTAGCCACTGCTGATTCTGAAACGGGGCACCGTAGATGATGACCTGATCGCCGGTGTTGGCCGCGTCGGTCATAACGGTGTTGCGCACCGTGAGGTAGGGTACCACCGGATCGAAGCGCAGCACGCTGGCCGCTGCGCCCACTACCCGGCCCGGCCCGAAAAACACGCGGTACAGATTCTCGTTGATGTTGAGCGCACTCAGGCTGGCCCCGTAATAATTTCCCAGGTCGCCAAAGGGCCAGGTGTCGGGCGTAGTGATGTCGTCATACAGGCTGGCATCGCCCACCAGCTGGCCCTGAATCCGCCGGATGCCCACCGCCCGAATGGCCGCCGACCAGCGTTTGAGCAGGTCGGGCAGGTCGGGGTAACCGGCAAACCGCCCGCTGCCGAGCGAGGGGTCGCCCGTGCCCCGGATGTACAGGTTACCCGTCAGCACGCTGTCTTTGAGGGTTCCATCGTGTTCGAGCGTGGTGGTGTAGGTGGCGGCTGGCCCGAGCACCGACAGGGCCGTGGCGGTGGTAATGAGTTTGAGGGTAGAAGCCGAGGGCAGGCTCCGGCGGGCGTTGTAGGCAATTAGTTCCTGCCCGTCGCTCACCCGCCGAACCGATAGTGCCACCGTGCCAAACTGGGTAGCCGTACTGGCCTGAAAGCGGTCGAGTTGCCGCAGCAACTGCCGGGTGGTAGTTGAGTCGGTGGGCTGAGTGGCGTTGAGGGGGGTATTTGGCGGGGCAACACAGGATAGCAGCAGCAGCAGGGGGATAAATGCGGGCATAGAGCGCGTTCGGGAACGGTTAGGGGATTCGGCCTTAGTTTTGTACTTTTGCAAACCTACAGAATTTGCGCCACCTCAGTTGTGTCGGCCACGGCATTCTTAATGAACAAAAAACGCTTTTCAGAACTTAAGCTGTACGCATGAAATTATCGTTTCTGGGGGCGGCCCGGCAGGTGACAGGAAGTATGTACCTGCTGGAACTGGATGATTACCGCATCCTGATAGATTGTGGGTCTGACATGGAACGTTCTCCTGCCAACGGCCAGACAACTGCCCCAACCTTGCCTCAACCGGGCTTTTTCCCGTTTGAGCCTTCAAGTATCAATTTAGTCCTGCTTACCCATGCCCACATGGACCACTCGGGCAACCTGCCCCACCTGTTCCGCGAAGGCTACGAAGGACAAATCCTGTGTACCGAACCAACCTTTGCCCTGACCAACGTGCTGCTCAAAGATTCGGCCTCGCTGAATCAGAAACGCATCAACGAACTCAACAGCAGCAAAAAACAACGGGTTAAAGAACGGCAGGTGCAGTTGCAGAAAGACCTGTTTCTCGACAAACAGGTTCGCGAAACAATGGAGAGCATCGTACCCATTGCTTTCAACCGTAAGTTCAGGGTAGCCGACGGCGTTGATGTCACCTTTATTCCGGCGGGTCACCTGCTCGGCGCAGCCCACATCGTTATCGACGTGGAGGAGCATGGCGAGCACAAAAGCATTTGTTTTTCGGGCGATATTGGGCGCAAAAACTACCCGCTCCTGGTCGATCCCGCGCCCGTGCCGGAAGTTGACTACCTGATCTGCGAGAGCACCTACGGCAACCGGCTCCACGAAAATATGATGTCGCCCGAAGATGCCCTGGCCGATATTATCCAGCGGACGTGCATCGACATTCCGGGGCGACTCATCATTCCCTCTTTTAGTGTTGGGCGAACCCAGGCCCTGCTCTATACCCTCAACCGGCTTTATACGGAGCGCGATTTTCCACCCATCCGGGTTTTTTCCGACAGCCCCATGGGCTTCGAGAGCACCAAGATTTACATGCAGCATGTGAACCTGTTGAACGGCGAGGCAAAAGCGTTTTATAAAGAAAACGAAACCCTGTTCGACTTTCAGAATTTCCAGTTTCTCGAATCGTCGAAAGCCAGCAAAGCCGTTTCCAACTATGGCGAGCCGTGCATCATCATCTCGTCGTCGGGCATGGTGCAGGGCGGGCGGGTCGAGTACCACGTTGCCGAAAACATTGGCAACCCTTATGCC
>JAYVAP010000676.1:0-2026 GCA_043750915.1 Spirosoma sp.
CCGATTCTGTTTTGAGCCTTGCCAAAATCGGTAAGCTGAAAATCAAATGGTCTCGTCCATTCACCAGCCAACCGACTACCGTTACCATTAGCAAAACCCCGTCGGGTCGCTATTACGTCTCGCTCGTCCTGGATGAGGTTCCCGTTTCTTACCCCAAAACAGGCGAATCGGTTGGCGTTGATTTGGGTATCAACCGACTGGCAACCCTGAGTACTGGTGAGCGAATCAGTAACCTCAAATTCACCCGAAAGTACGAACGCAAGTTGGCAAAAGCCCAACGTCTCCTGAGCCGGAAAACCAAAGGTTCGGGTCGTTGGAATCGTCAGCGCGTTAAGGTTGCCCGTGTCCACGAAAAGATTACCGATGCCCGTGTCGATCACCTCAACAAAGTCACGACCGACCTTGTAAAACGGTTTGATGTAATTGCCGTTGAAGATTTGAACGTGCGTGGTATGGTCAGGAATCACAAGCTGGCAAAGCACATCAGTGACGCATCGTTTGGCCGGTTCGTCTCCATGCTGGAATACAAGGCTGTTTGGCGGGGCAAGCAACTGGTTAAGATTGACCGTTGGTTTCCCTCCTCCAGGCGTTGTTCGTGCTGTGGCTACGTGGCCCAAAAGATGCCCCTCAACGTTCGCAGCTGGCAGTGTCCAGAGTGCAAGAGTGAACATGACCGCGACGAGAACGCTGCGGTGAATATTAAGAATTTTGCGTGGTCCGCCACTGCGGCCGGGCAGGTCGTTTAAGCGCGTGGATTCGATGTAAGACCCTTTCAGGCTTAGTGCTTGCGGGGCAGTTGAAGTTGAAACGTGAACCATCTCAGGCTATTTGTTTAGTTTGGGAATCCCCGGCAGCGGCCGACCGTCGCGCTTTAGCCGGGGGAGGGTGTCAAAGGTAATATTTCTGAAGTAAACGCGCCACATACTGGTCGGGTTGCCAGGTCGGTTCGGCTGGCTGCAAACGCTCACTGAGGGCGTGCCGGGGCAGGGTGAAGGGAACGCCTTTATCAACCAGTTCGTACCTGGCCCGCTGGCCCGTATGGGCTTCAATGGCCTGCACCAAAGCCAGCGGACCAATGGAATAGGGATTGGCTACCAGAAGGGTCTGGTTCCAAGTCGATGGTGTGGCAATACACTCCGTTACCACCCGATAAACGTCGTCGAGATCGATCAGGTTGCGGCTGGCGTGCTGCCAGATGGTGAAAGGCTCCTGCTGCCGGATACGGTCTACGAAAAAATTCAACACCGTATGCGGATTTCCCGGCCCGCCCACCACATTCGATGCCCGGATGAGCAGATACGCAGCGGCTCGCCTGGCAATGAGTTGCTCCATGGCCAGTTTGTGGGTAACATAAAGCGATCCCTGCTCGGTGGGGTCGTTTACGCTGGCTGTGCTAAAATAAACGAACAGGCAGCCACTGGTCTGGTCCAGGACTTCCTCCACCAACTGCCGCTCGCGGGCGAAGGGTTCGGGGCGGATTTCTTTGGAGTTAGATACCCCCGATGCAAAAATTACCACATCGCCCTGCGGCACGAAGTCGGCGAACCGGCTGGCAATCATACCTTTACCAACGACCATTGGGGAGCGGGGTTGGCCGGGCGAGCACCTCATCGAGTTTCGCCAGCAGGTGAGGAACCAGTATGGCCACATCATGACGCATGGCTCGTTCGTAAAAAATAGCCCCCAGTCGCCTGCGCTCGCCCTCGTTGTGGGCCAGCCGGATAATGGCAGCGGCCAGGGCCGACAGGTCTAAATAAGGCACTAAACAGCCCGTATCGGTGCCGACATAATCCGGGCTGCCGCCCGATTGCGCAAAGCATAACACCGGGTTGCGGTTCAGGCCCGCTTCCAGTATCACCAGTGGGTAGGGGTCTTCCCGGGAGGTAAGGGTAAACAAATCGAAGCAGGCTACGTAGTCTAAATAAGTGCCGCCGGGGGGAATCAGCCAGACGCGGCTGGCTATGCCCATCCGGTCGAGATCATACCGCAGCCGGTCGCTTTCCCCGCCCAACTCGGGCACACCAAC
>JAYVAP010000677.1:0-3377 GCA_043750915.1 Spirosoma sp.
GGGTGAATACCGTGTCGCAGTCGCCCACACCCACAACGGCCGGGGGGGGTATTGGCGGGTTTGACAAATTCTATGATTTTGCCGAAAAAACCGCGCCCCTCGGCAACGCCAGTGCCGATCAGTGCGCCGATTATGTGGTGACGCTTTTCTCCGACCTGACCCGGATGGTTACCATGCAAAACTTATTTCACGATGGTGGTTTCAGCATGACGGGTATTTCGGAAGAAGTAATGGCACTGGTAAATAAAGAGTAGGAGGAACGAGCGGGGGGTAAGAAAGGGACGAGGGAGATCAAACAGGCGACTCCTATTTCCCTCTATCCCCTTTTCTCCCTCTATTCCCAACTCCTGATAATCCGGCTTCCTTCAGCGGTAGCTTCGGCCCGGATGTAGTTGTCGACCTCGTGTTGCAGCTCTTCAACGTGGGAGATAATCCCGACTACACGGTTTTCGGAGCGCAGGGCTTTGAGGGTTTTAAAAACCGTTTGCAGCGCATCTTTGTCAAGGGTGCCAAAGCCTTCGTCCAGAAAAAACAGGTTTTGCTTTGCCCGTGTGAGGTGCTCAATATTGTCGGACAGGGCCAGGGCAAGCGACAGGGCCGCCTGAAAAGTTTGCCCGCCCGACAAGGTTTTCACGCTGCGAACCTCGCCCCCGTTGAGGTAGTCGCGCACTAAGAAATTGTTTTTCTCATCTAATTCCAGTTTCAACTGGTTGTTGGTCAGTCGGAAGAAACGCTCGTTGGCCGACTGGCAGAGGTTGGTCAGGTATACCGACGAAACGTAGTTGACAAACCCCTGCGCCCGAAACATTTCGCTCATTTTTTCCAAATCCTGTCGCCGAAGGTCAAGGGTGTCGTATTGTTTCTGATGCGTCTTTTTCTCCACCCATTGCTGTTGTAGCGTAGCCAGCACGTTTCCGGCTTTGCCAATGGCTTTGTTCAATTCGTCTTTTTCGGCCCGTAAGTTTTTAAGTTCCTCCTGAAGCGCAGCCAAAGCAACGGGGTCAAACGGTTGGCTAACCAGTTCGGCTTCCAGCGTGGAGACCTGGCTTTGTAAACCACACAATTTATCGTCGTAGTCTTTAACGCGCTTTTTCCCGGCTTCAACGTCCGGCTCACGTTGCAGAATCTGCCGGAGCTGTTCCCGAGTCAGGCCCTTATCGACCAAATTTTGCACGATTGTGAGGTCCAACTCGGTCAGTTCGTCGGTTATGGCCTGGTGTTGTCTGGCCAGCTCCCGAACATACCCGTCGGCGGTAACCTGCTCTTTTTCAGCGGTATTTCGGGCATTGTCGGCATCGACAAACGCGGTTTTGGCGTGGGCATACTGGCGGGTCAGCGACTCGCGCAGGTCTTCAATCTGAATCAGGTCCAGTTTGACTACATCGGCCAGCTGATAATGCGTCAGCGATTTTGCTGAACTTTGAAGCTGGCCGTCCATGCCGGCGACATCCGCTGTTATCCGGGCTACCTTTTCGTTTTGATCGCACAGCAGGTTGGCCGCTTCTTCGATTTGCCCGTTCAATTCCCGCAGGGCCTTTTGCGCATCCTGGCGTTGTTGTTGCCGCTTACTTTCTACCTTGATCGCTTCGGCAACCACGGCACTCTGATCTTTGGTAAAATCGCCCCACACAAACGTATCGTCATGCGCGATGAGTTGCCTGGAAACCTCGCCCCGCTCCTGAATCAGCCGTTTGCCATTTTCCACGGTTCCCCGCAGCTCGCTGACGAGTTTTTCGATGGTCAGGCGAAGCGTGGTCATTTCCTTAATTTTGACCTTTACTTTTTGCAGGGCACTGTCACTCTTGGCTACGTCGGGGCCTGCTTCTGCGGGCTGGTGCTTTGCCGGGTGGTGGCTGGAGCCGCACAGTGGGCAAGGCTGCCCATGGGTCAGCGAATCGGCATATTGGTATAATTCAGCGTTGAGCAGATTCCGGCGGTGCGTATTTTCGCGCTCTTCTTCAATTGCTTCCTGTTTTTTAATGGCTTCGTCAATTGTGTCTGGCAACAGCTTCAGGGGTAAGCCCAGCCATTCAACCGGAAATCCTTCCAGCGCATCGTTCCGGCGTTGTTTGATCTTCTCAACCGACTGGTCATACGCATCTATCTGGTTTTGAAGACTATCGGCCTGTTTTTTCAGCGGTTTATATTCCGTAAACCACGCCTGTACTTTGTAAAGGCGCTCCAGATTTGATACCTGTCCAAACGGACTGTCAACTGTGGTTAGCTGTTTATCCCTGGCTTTTTTCAGGCCATCGATGTGCTTCTTTTGATTCGCTGCCAGGGTGTCAAGCTGCTGCCGGTTTCGGGTTTGCTGATCAATAGCGTTTTGCACCGTTCTCATTTGCTGAACCGTGTCCAGTTCATCGATTCTTTCGGTTATCCGATCACGGGTTTCATAAACAAGTTGGGCGGCATCGTAAGCAGCCTGTAGGCGGGGTAACGCATCTGTCACCGTTTTTAGGGTACGGCATGCCTTTTTCTCTGCCTCAAGGAGTTCACTTTTTTTAGATTGCAGTTTGTCAAGCTGTGCCAAATCGCTCCGAAATTGCAACCGGCATTGTTCATACCGTACAATCTCCCGCTCAATTACCCGGTGTGCTTCCTGGTGAGTAAGCCAGTTAGCCAACTCCTGCCAGGCGGTGGCCAGCAACTCGCTTTGTTTTTTGGCATGAAGCAACTGTTGCCCGATTGGCTCCAGCAGGCCAATCCGGGTTTCTGTTTCAGTCCGTGCTTTTTGCAGGTCTTCGCTGGCAACTTCGGCCTGCTCAATGGCTTCCGGGGTCACATCGGTCAGCGGGGCCAGCCGCCCCCGTAGTTCGGCCAGCGCACCGTCATTGGTTTTACTCAGTTTACTCACCCGCCCAGCCAGGTCATATTGATCCAGCCTGAACAACTGATTCATCATTTTGGTCCGGTCGTTGGGGGTCAGTTCCAGAAACTCCCGAAACTGATTTTGCGGGATAATAATCGTCCGCTTAAAGTTTTCATAGTCCAGGCCCAGAATTTGCTTCGACAACACGCCCACGTCCTCCTTCTCTTTCCCGATGGGTTGCCAGGCATCGCTCTGCCAGGTATACATGCGCCGATCACCGGCATTGACTTCGTGGTGTTTTTTGGGATGGCGTTTGGCCTCATACACAAATCGATACAACTGCTGATGGGGTCCGGCCTGAAACTCGAAATCGATAATCAGATGCTTCGATTTGAGGTTCATCATGTTGTATTTCTGATTATCCTGGCTATTCAGGCGTTCGGTTTTGCCATACAGGGCAAAGCTGATGGCCTCCAGCAACGACGTTTTGCCACTGCCAACCTTGCCAAAAATGCCAAACACGCTCGAGCCAACCAACTGCCGAAAGTCGATCTCCTGTTTGTCC
>JAYVAP010000678.1:0-2653 GCA_043750915.1 Spirosoma sp.
TGCTGCGCAACGGCCCCGCTGGTGTTTCACCGGGCTACGTTGTCGGTCTGTGGCTAACGGGCTGGGGCTGGCTGGCGTTGCTGCACAGCCTGGCGCAGGCCTGGCCGATTATGCCACCCCGCTGGCCCATTGGCGTGTTTGCCACGTTCATTGGCAGCCTGGTTGCCATTATGTTTGGGTTGCCTCTGGCAGTGTGGGGCAGCCTGGGCTGGCTGGGAGCCGCTGGGCTTGGCTTGCTGGCGGCCCGGCAACAGCCTGATGGGGGAGTGACACACCCAAACACCTAAAAAGATCAGCCAAATGGCTGATCTTGAACTTTTTACGGGAACTTCGGAAACTTACTGAAGTCTGGTTTTCGCTTCTCCAGAAAAGCGTCTTTGCCTTCTTTTGCTTCTTCCGATAAATAATACAGCAGCGTAGCATCGCCCGCCAGCTGCTGAATACCAGCCTGCCCGTCGAGTTCGGCGTTGAGGGAAGCCTTCAGCATTCGGAGGGCGATGGGGCTTTTCTCAAGCATCTTGCGGCACCACGCAATGGTCGTTTCTTCCAGCTCAGCCAGCGGCACTACTTTGTTTACCAAACCCATAGCCAGCGCTTCCTGCGCGTCGTACTGATCGCACAGAAACCAGATTTCGCGGGCTTTTTTCTGGCCCACCACCCGCGCCAGATACGACGCGCCAAAGCCGCCGTCGAACGAGCCAACCCGGGGGCCGGTCTGCCCGAAGCGGGCGTTGTCGGCGGCAATACTCAAGTCGCACACCACGTGCAGCACGTGGCCACCCCCAATGGCGTAGCCCGCCACCATGGCCACAACCGGCTTGGGAATGCGCCGGATCTGCATTTGCAGGTCCAGCACGTTCAGGCGCGGCACCTGATCCTGACCCACATAACCGCCGTGGCCCCGAACCGACTGATCGCCCCCCGAACAGAATGCCTCGCCCCCTTCGCCGGTTAAAATAACCACGCCCACCCGCTGATCCTGCCGGGCTATTTCCATGGCTTCCGACATTTCCCTGACAGTCTGGGGCGTGAAGGCATTGCGTTTGTGGGGGCGGTTGATGCTTATCTTGGCAATTCCCTCATAATAACTAAATAAAATCTCTTCGTATTCCTTAATGGGTTCCCAGGGGTAGTTGCTTTGCATGGCGGGTAATTTAACGGCTACAGGTCGTAGTCAATATCGTGATGTTGAACATCCCAGGTGTGGTCGGCCATCATGCGGACGGTGGCCAAACAACGCTCGAAGGGAAATTTGCGGCCCCATTCGGTGGGGCCAATCATCGAGAGAACGTCGGTGCTGTTGCGGCCTTTGCGCTGGTAGAAATAGTAGGTGTGGCCCACAATTGGCTCAAAATTCATCTGGGCCGAATAGATGCGTTCCGAAATTTCGACCCGGTTCCGAATGGCGGTGGCCTGTTCGGCCAGCAGTTGCATCTGCTTGAAGAGTTGCGAGAGCTGCATATCGGTTTGCTCGCGCATGGCCGACACGGCCCGTCCCGTAATTTTGCCTTTATCTTCGGGACGAATCACCGCCCCGCCTGCTGTGTGGGCGTAGGCGAGTAGGCCCGGCGACTCAGCGACTTTATCCGGCGAAATCGGATTGATAATTACCTTCGCTTCTTCCATAATAAGTTGGCTTACCGTTCTGGGCTAACGGCAGATTGAACGCCTTTGTTCATTACCGCAGCGTGATAAAAAATGGTATATTTACGACGGTAAAATCGGCTTTTAACCGCAAAAGTACGCCAAAACCCGTATGAAAACTACCCTACTCCCCACAGACCGGCGGCCCATGGACCGGCACACGTTTCTTTGTGTAGTGGCAACCGGCATGGGTGCCCTGCTGCTGACTCCCGTTATGGCCGCCTGCACGGGCCGGGCCGGGTCGGAGCCGAACCCCAACCAGGCCCGCCAGTTTGGCTTCAGTATCGACCTCAACGACAAAACCTACGTAAATCTGAAAACCAAAGGGGGCTATGTCGTCGTGAATAACATAATTGTGGCCCAAACTAATGCCGGGCAGTATCTGGCTGTTGGTGCCAAATGTCCCCATCAGGGAACCCAACTGATCTATCGCCCAACCGATAATCAGTTTTATTGCCCCCTTGATCTGTCGCGTTTCGATGCAACGGGCAAGGTCATTGGCGGACCGGCTACTCAACCCCTCACGCAGTATGCGGTGGTGCTGGATGCAAAAGCCGGGTTGTTACAGGTGCGTAACTAATTCGTTGATTATCAATTTGTTGTTAACGTCAGGTTGTTTTTTCTGATGGCCCGGCGTTGACAGGATCCTATGTTTTTTAACCCCGCTGCACCCTGGCCAACGCCCCAAACGCCTTACGAAACCAGCACGCTGGAGTTTTGCCGGGCCTGGCGCACCGGCCAGTCCGACTTTGTGCTCCAGACATCCGGCTCAACGGGGGTGCCCAAAGCCATTGTGCTGACGCGGTCGCAGATGCAGGCCAGTGCCCACCTGACCGGGCAAACGCTGGGCCTTCAGCCAGGCGACGCGGCTCTGGTGTGTCTGAACATCCATTACGTAGCTGGCATAATGATGCTGGTGCGGGGGCTGGAACTGGATCTGCCCATGACCGTTATCGAACCGACGGGCAACCCCCTGGCCAGTTTCGATCCGGCACGGACCCAATTCGCT
>JAYVAP010000679.1:0-3119 GCA_043750915.1 Spirosoma sp.
GCTTAAAGGCGGGTCCGCCAAGCTGATGAATCAGGTTGGTGGCTTGCGGGGGAGCGGTCCAGTTGTATTCGGGGAGGGCAAAGAACACTACGCCTACACCAAACACGGTTCTTGTGTGGTGCTGGCAGCCACTGAGCCCTTGAGGGAGGGGCCAGCGGTTGATGCGGGTTTATAGCCAACGTACCAAAAAGGAGTACACCGCTTTTACGCAGGAACTGGCCGATTTGTATCCTGATGCGGTTAAAATTCAACCGCTTCGGCGATCCGATGGTGCAAGACAACCTGAATACCCACAAGTTAAACTCGTTTTATGGTCAACTCTCTGCTGGTGAGACATTTGTATTGATTCAACGGTTTGACTGGCACTACACACCTAAATCGGCTTCCTGGCTCAACATGATTGAACCGGGTGGCCGGTGCCATTGAGTTTTCAGCTTTAGCCCGTCAGTGTCTGAATCGTCGTATTCCCAGCCAGACACAAGTCGAAACAGAGGTCATAACCTGGGCCGATGAACGCAATCAGCAGTCGATAAAAATTAACTGGCAGTTCACCGTTGGTCAAGCCAGAGAGACGCTAAATAGCAAACACGTGAAAATAAATTCATTGAAAAAAAGAATGCCGGGAAACTTAAATTACAGTGTAATTAGTCTTGTGGGTAGACAAGTGCTCTTACTTCTTATGTTGGTGCATTGGCAATAAAAAATCGATTGAAACCTAACGTCTGGCACTTGTTTTTCGCCGTAGCACATAAATAAATTGACCGGCCAACCCTGTTTCAGTTCCTGTAACTTGAGAAGAAACCAATTCCCAGCCGTTTCTGGTCATGAAGTTCAGCGCGTCGATGCTGGAATTAAACGTAATCGCACGTTGATCGGGTCCCGCTATTTTCTGACGATTTAATCCGTTGAAGAAATATGATTGCCCGTAGTCGATAAGGATTCTTGTGCGGGTCAGTCCACCAGCGTTTGTACAAATGAGCTGGCAAAATGGGGTGTTGAGGGTATCGATCTCGCTCCCGTCGACATATACCTGACCGGCACAGGCACCCGACCATAACAGACTGGCTAATAAGATGAATGAAGGGGTAATTTTCATGGCGGCTTCTCAATTTAGCAATGAGAAAATAAACTTTACTTGATTTCTACCAAACTTCCCTGCAACCACCGCTGCGCCACGTTCAGCGTGTAATCGATAAAGGCCCGGGCCGTACGTTCGTAAACTTCGTGGCCCACAAACCGACCGTTTTCATCGATATTTTTGTCAGTCTCGTGCGATTCGTAGAGTTTCGGCGAGATGATGGAATAGCTGTTGGTGAAGCTGATAATTTTGTTCAGCACCGTGGTCATGTCGAGGGCGGGCTGGCGGCCACCGCGCCCGTTTGAAATGCCCGCCATGGCAAAAACTTTATTCTCAAAGAGGTGCTTAAAGGCGGGTCCGCCAAGCTGATGAATCAGGTTGGTGGCTTGCGGGGGAGCGGTCCAGTTGTATTCGGGCAGGGCAAAAAACACCAGGTCGGCGGTTTCCCAGGCACCGATAAGTTCCTGCTGAAAAGCCGTCAGACTATCCTTTTTAACGGAGCCTTGCCCCACAAAGGGAATGTCATAGTTTTCAAAGGTGACGATGGAAACCTCATGCTGTCCGGTCTCCAGCAGAATATTTTTCAGATAGTTGACAAAACGGAGCGAATTGCTGAACGGGCGCGACGAGGTCGAAATCAGGGCAATGGTCATGTGGCTGGTCGATTCAATATAAGGAAAAAACCGCCGGTCAGCGCGTTTAGTTTCGTGCCGGCAGCCAGGTTAATGCAGCGTGTGGTCGAACGGGTTATCCCAATGCCTGGGCCAGATCGGCAATCAAATCTTCGGCATGTTCCAGTCCGACAGACACGCGCAGCAGGTTGCGGGGCGTAGCCGATGCGGACCCTTCCACGGTGGCGCGGTGCTCGATCAGGCTATCGACCCCACCTAAGCTGGTGGCCCGCGTGAAGAGCTGTAGCCGACCGATAAACTGCAGGGCTTCGGCGGCTCCATCACCCAGCCCGCCCGCTTTTACCTGTACCGACAGCATGGCCCCCGGCCCGTTCATTTGTTGCTGGACGAGGGCGCGGTCGGGGTGGCTGGCCAAACCCGGGAAATACACCCGTTCAATGGCGGGGTGTCCTTCCAGAAACTCCGCCACAGATTGAGCCGTTGCCATTTGCGCACGCATCCGAACCCCCAGCGTTTTAATGCCCCGGCTAACCAACCAGCAATCGAACGGCGACGGCACCGCGCCCGACAGTCCCTGCAATACCCGGACGCGCCCGGCAAAGGCATCGTTTCGCCCAAAAACCAGTGCCCCACCCAACACGTCGCTGTGACCGCTGATGTATTTGGTAGTCGAGTGCATCACCACGTCGCAGTTGAGGTCGAGGGGGCGTTGCAAAACGGGCGTGGCCCAGGTATTGTCGCAAACGCAGATGGCACCGGCTTCGTGGGCCAGCCGCGCCACGGTCAGCAGGTCGGTAATGGCGAGCATGGGATTAGACGGCGTTTCGCACCAGACGACGCGGGTATTTTCGCGCAGCGATGCTTCAACGGCATTCAAATCGGTCATGTCCACCCGCGAGTAGGTCAGTCCCCAGGGGTGAAATACCTGTTCGAGCAGGGCGGGGGTGCCGTAGTAGGCATCGGCGGGCAGCAGCACGTGGTCGCCGGGTTGCAGGGCCTGAAATAGCGTCATGGCAGCGGCCTGCCCGGAGGCAAAGGCCAGGGCCACGGCTCCGCCTTCGAGCCGGGCCAGGGCGTGCTCCAGCCCTTCGCGGGTGGGGTTGTTGGGGCGGCTGTAGAGGAAGTTGGCGGGTAGTTCGTTGGCCTCGTTCCGCCCAAAAGTGGTTGACAGGTGAATGGGTGGCACCACGGCTCCCGTGCCGGGGTCGGGCTGGTGGGTGGCGCGGAGCGCGAGGGTATCGAAGTGCATAAGCTAAAGGGGGGAAAGGGGAGCAGGTTGCCCCACGGGTTATACCCCAAACAGCCAGATGCCAAAGAAAGTTGATGGCCCGCCCAACAACCCCGAAGGAGGGGAGAAGTTGGGCGGGCGCAGCAGGTCGGTAAAAAAAAACGGGTCAGCGTGCCAACTA
>JAYVAP010000680.1:0-3909 GCA_043750915.1 Spirosoma sp.
TGATATATTCCTGACCGACACCTGGACGCTTAAAAATGACAAAGCGTCGCTGGAGTTCGCCTTCCCGGTAGCCGGCATAAAATTTCCGTTTATCATTAAAAATCTGACGGCTAACGTTCTGACAATAGAATACTATTTAGGGACAAAAGTTGATGCCAGCTATCGCTATACCTTCAACGTAACCAATACCAAATAACCCATGATCAGAACCCTGCTTAGCCTGTGCCTGCTTGTGGGCCTGAAGGCCGGTTTGCTGGCCCAAACAGCGGGGCAGCCCAGCCAGTGCGCCACCATGGAAATGGATAGCCTGCTGCGGGTGCGTAACCCCCAATTGGGCACGCTCAACGACTTTGAGCGGGCACTGCAATTGAAGGTGCTCGACATCAAGAAAAAAATGCAGTCGGGTCGGCTGGCCGCTACGGTCATCACCATTCCGGTTATTGTTCATATCGTGCACAATGGCGAGGGGGTGGGTTCGGGCCGTAATTTGAGCGAAGCCCAGGTTAAGGCCCAGCTCGAAACCCTCAACGAAGATTTCCGGCGGAGGGTGGGCACGCGCGGCTTCAACAACAACCCCGCCGGTGCCGATATTGAAATTGAGTTTTGCCCGGCGGCCATCGACCGGCAGGGCCGGGCCATGGCCGAGCGGGGCATTGACCGCGTCAATGGGAGCCGCGCCAACTGGGACCGCGATGCCATTGAAGGCGTGCTCAAACCCAGCACGTTCTGGGATCCCAATAAATATTTCAACATCTGGGTGCTCGAGTTCAACAGTGCCGACCGGCTGCTGGGCTACGCGCAGTTTCCGAGCCAGTCGAACCTGCCGGGTATTCCTACCAACAGCCCCGCCAGTACCGACGGTGTTGTGATCAATTACCGCTCGTTTGGCAACGCCGAAAAAGGTCAGTTCCCCACCATGCAGGCCCCCTACAATCTCGGACGCACCCTTACGCACGAAGTGGGCCACTGGCTGGGCCTGCGCCACATCTGGGGCGATACCAATTGTGGCGACGACTTTTGTGCCGACACGCCCCCGCAGGCATCCGAAAGCCGGGGCTGCGCCGTGGGGCGTGTGAGCTGCGGAGGGGCAAACATGGTGCAGAACTACATGGATTATTCGGACGATGGCTGTTTCAATATTTTTACCCTCGATCAGAAAGCCCGCATCCGGGCCGTTATGGACATCAGCCCGCGCCGGGGCAGTTTGCTCACGGCCAACGTGTGTGGTACGCAGGTGGTGAGCAAGCCGCAGGCCAACTTCCGGGCCGAAACCCGGCGGGTGCTGCTGGGTGGTCAGGTGCGCTTTTCCGACCTGTCGGCCAACTTTCCTACCCGCTGGGCGTGGACGTTTGAGGGCGGCACGCCCACCACATCAACCGAGCAAAACCCAACCGTGGTCTACAATCAGCCGGGTAAATTTAAGGTTACGCTGCAGGTGTTCAACAGCGTGGGGCCATCGGATCCGGTGGTGAAAACCGAGTTTGTGGAGGTGCTCAACGCGGGCCTGTGTGCCGAGTTCAGCAACTTCAGCGGCACCGCCACCGTGCTGCGCGAGCCGGGCGGCACGGGCTACTTAGCCGGGCAGAACAGCAAACGAAGTCAGGCCGTATCCGAATTTTTCGATAACTCGCTCGGCTACAGCAACCTGGCCGGAACCCTGATGAAATTTGGTGTGGCCAAAGCGGCTAAGGGAGCCACCTCCGAATCGGTCGTGACCGTTACGGTCTGGAACGGGCGGGGCTTTCAGAACGGCCCCGGTGCCATTCTGGAGCAGAAAGACGTGCCCCTGCGGGTGATCCTGGACGATGTGGCCAACAACCGCGCCACGGCCATTACCTTCGACCGGAACGTGCCGCTGAATGGCCTGCCGTTTCATATTGGCCTGACGTTTCCCTACGTAGCCGGCGACACGGTGGCCCTGACCACAACGCGCAACGGCGAATCGGTATTTGCGACCTCGTGGCGACAAAACCGGCAGGGCGACTGGCTACGCTATGCCGACAGCCTGGGGCTAAACGTGGCCCACAACATAGCGGCCCGCATTGGCATGAAAGCATCGGTGCAGGTGGCCTCGTCGGCTACTTTTATCAACCCCGGCGAAACCGTTACGCTCAACGCCAGGGGGGCCAGCGTGTTCACCTGGGCGGGCACGGGCCTAAACACCACGCTTGGCCCGCAGGTGTTGGCGCGGCCCACACAAACCACGTCCTACACCGTGTTGGGCACGGGTCTGGACCTTTGCACGGCGCAGGCTGTGGTGCAGGTTTATGTGCGGGCAGGCACGGTCACGGCCATTGCCGAACCCACCGAACCCACCCTCACCGTAACGCCTAACCCCGGCGAGGGGCCGGTAGTAGTGTTGCTTGCCAGTCCCCAACGGGGAACGCTCAGGCTGAACCTGCGCAGCATGAGCGGGGCCACCCTGTTGCGCCAGACGCACCAGAAAAACGCTGAAGCATTTCGGCAGTCCCTTGATCTAAGCACCATGCCGACGGGATTGTATGTGCTGGAAGTAGAAATAGGGGGTATTACATGTCGGCGGAAGTTGGTGAAGCAGTAGGTTGTTGGGGATAAAAAAAAGGGTCTTGGTAGCGTCTTCAAGACCCTTTTTTTGTAGTAAGTTGATTATCAACAGTGTCCCATTAGATGTAGTTTCCTAATTGGGTGTCACTTTCTTGGTATTTTCAAGTCTGCCTTATGCTACAATGTTAAACACCACTAGTTGGTGCTTCTGTTGATCGAGTATAACAATTGCGTAGTCCATATCTGGCCTAAGTTTGTCCTGCCTGACTACTTTGTACAACGACTTTCCAACCGTCACAGGGTAATTTATAGGAGAGTTTTTAACATCCTCCTTTGTGTAAGGCTTAAACCCTGCTTGAACACATTCTTTTTCGAGATCATTTAAGTCTTGTTGGCTTAAATCAAATACGATTTTTGTGTATCCATCACCCACGAAACTACCCCATTCGTCCTCGAATGATCGTGCTACTGCACTTCGTGGTATCGACAATCCACTAATTATCCTTCCCGCACGATGAGCAGTTCTTGGGGGAAGAAAATCATTATTGTACACGTAGACTGCTCCTGTAAGCAGAAGTAGAACCACTATTATAAATCGCCTGTTTTTCATCAGTAATAGATATAAAATGATTTAGCAGTCGGTGGTGAATACCAACGAACACCACGAGTTTTGGCTTCGGCAAGTGGTGCTCTTTTTTGCCATGATGGGTCAGGATCAAAATCGTAATAGTCTTTGAACCCAACTGGTTGATTTGTAGCATCTGGATCTGTATCTTTATTAAAGTACATGGTAGCACTTCCCAAGGCAAGAGAAAACTCATCCGAATTATACCAAGAATAGAGTCGTGAAAAATTTCCTGGTCTACCAGAAATACTGGCGTTGTTCATTTGGAACACATCTTTAGGAACACCAGAGGCATGTACCCGTGTAAACTCAGCATATTGGAGATAATAGTCCCCTTTCGCTAACCAATAGTTCTCAAACATTCTTTTCTCAAAGTCAGAGTTGAGCATTGAACGGATAAAATTACCTAAAGCTCCTAAGTTAGGTCTATCATAACTTTCCCGAAATACACCATTGGTTGCTTCCCCGAAAGTCAGCAAGTATTTCGCTGACCATCTGTTCTGGTTTAACCATGATTGCTCTTGAGTGGTAAACTCACTTGAGTAAGTAGCAAGTGCTAAACTCTGTATGTACTCAGTACTTGGTTTGTCTCCAAAGTTTGCCGAAAAATATCCAAATAATTTGTATTGTTTGATAAGCCTTTGCTCCTCACGACTAAAAATGTTACCTCTTGCCATCATTTTTAAAGTCCAATTAACAATCCATGCGTCACTATATTCAGGATATGGAATAGGACTACCACCGCCACCGCCACCGCCACC
>JAYVAP010000681.1:0-3808 GCA_043750915.1 Spirosoma sp.
CGCATTTCAATCTGGGCTACGGCCGCAATGGACGCGAGTGCTTCGCCCCGGAAGCCCATGGTCCGAATGCGGAACAGGTCTTCCGATGTACGAATTTTAGATGTAGCGTGGCGCTCAAAGCTCATCCGCGCATCCGTTTCGGTCATGCCGGCGCCATCGTCAACAATCTGAATCAGGTTCCGGCCTGCTTCGCGAATGATAACCTGCACGGATTTGGCGTGGGCATCAACCGAGTTTTCGAGCAACTCTTTCACCACCGATGCGGGCCGCTGCACCACTTCGCCGGCGGCAATCTGGTTGGCAATGGAGTCGGGCAGCAGGTGAATTACATTTAACATGGTAGATGAAGTCTGGATTTTATGGCTGTTCGCCCTGATCTACTAATATACGAACAAAACGGGAAGCCAGCCCGGATAATTCAGCTAAGACAGGCCCATAACAAAAATGCCGCTCCGGTTTGACCGGAGCGGCATTTTTAAAAACGTCATGAAAAGGCTCGTTAGACTTTGATCTCTACATCGACACCACTCGGTAATTCGAGTTTCATCAGCGCATCGACCGTTTTGGCACTGCTGCTATAAATGTCGATCAGGCGTTTGTAGGTGCAAAGCTGAAACTGCTCCCGCGCTTTCTTGTTCACGTGGGGCGACCGCAGCACGGTGTAAATCTCTTTGTCGGTGGGCAGCGGAATGGGGCCGCTCACGATGGCACCCGTCGATTTGACGGCTTTGACAATTTTCTCGGCTGATTTATCGACCAGCATGTGGTCGAACGATTTCAGCTTGATCCGGATTTTCTGACTCATTGTGTTGTGGTTCGTTAGCTGATTAACCCCCGCCGAAAGAACCATTTACTCCGGTCGGGGGGACAAATTCGGGTGCAAAGATACAGAGAATAGGCTGGAATGAGAAGCAGTTGCCAGCTCTTTCTTTCAGTAATATTCCATCAATTACTTTAGGCCGATAAGTTGCTCAGGAGATCGTCCAATTCGCCAGGTTTAAGATCAATCTTGTCTTTTTTGTCGTAGATGGTGAGCAAGATAACCTGTTCGTCTTCCGTCACGACGTACGTTATGACTCTTGCCCCACCACTTTTTCCAACGCCTTTACTCTGAATCGCCATTCTTACTTTGTAGCAGCTTTGGCCCAACGATGATCCCTGCGTTGGATCATCAGCTAATTTTTTACCTAAAGCAGCCAATTCAGATTTTATCGACGGGTACTTCCTTAGTAAAGGTTTTGCTTTACGTTTAAAGCTGGCGGAGGTAATGATTTTATAGTTCATTCAAAAAATCGTCCAGCGATTGAAGTTGAATTTTACCCTGCTTGTATAGCTTTACCTCCTCCAGTGCTTCTTTCACGTCGGCGAGCAACTGCGCCTTTGTCAAAGCCGGTTCATCGTCGTCTTCGATCGGCAAATCATAGCGCTTCGTCATCTTCTCCCACTCTTTGATGGGAATGTAGACCCCCGTGTGTTTGCCTTTATGGTCAGAAATATATTGAACATTCATGTTTATGGCCTTTTTATACGATTACTAAACTACAAATATTATTGCAAAAATAGCCAGTATAATTTCAGCAAGAAAGGACGCCCGGTTGCCCGAACGTCCTTTCCTGCAAAATCTGTTCTAATGAGGCACTTACGCCTTTACGGTACCTTTTTCTTTAGCAACTACACCCTCGGCGATGCTGTTCGGCACCACTTCGTAGTGCGCAAAGGTCAGGTTGGCCGTGGCCCGGCCCGACGACATCGTCCGCAGGTCGGTAACGTAACCGAAGAGTTCCGACAGGGGAACATCGGCCTTGATCACCTGCGATCCTGCTTTGGTGTCCATGCCTTTCATTACGCCCCGACGACGGTTCAGGTCGCCCGTGATTGGTCCCGTATATTCTTCGGGTGTCAATACTTCAACGGCCATAATTGGTTCGAGCAATTTGGGGCCTGCCTGCCGGGCAGCATCGCGGAAGCCCAGACGGGCAGCCATCTCGAACGACAGCGAATCGGAGTCGACATCGTGGTAGGAGCCATGTACCAGCCGCACTTTCATACCCTGCAAAGGGAAGCCCGCCAACGGACCGTTTTTCAGCGATTCGTTGAAGCCTTTTTCAATGGCGGGAATGAATTCGCGGGGGATCACACCACCCACAATACCATTCACAAACTCTAAGCCCGGCGGAATAACACCGGTTTCATCTTCGCCACGTGGCCCAAGTTCAAATACGATGTCAGCAAACTTACCGCGACCACCCGTTTGTTTCTTGTATACCTCGCGGTGTTCAACATTCTTGGTCAGCCTTTCTTTGTAAGCTACCTGTGGAGCACCCTGATTAACTTCCACCTTGAACTCCCGACGCATCCGGTCGATGATAATTTCAAGGTGAAGTTCGCCCATACCCCGAATGATGGTTTGGCCGGTTTCTTCGTTCGACTCAACTTTAAGGGTTGGGTCTTCTTCGATCAGCTTACCAATTGCCTTCGAGAAATTGTCCTGATCGGCCGATTTCTTCGGCTCAATGGCGTAACCAATAACGGGTTCGGGGAACACCATCGACTCCAGCACAATCGGGTGTTTCTCGTCGGAGAGCGTATCGCCGGTTTTGATGTCTTTGAAACCAACTACTGCACCGATGTCGCCGGCTTCGAGCCGCTCAATCTGATTTTGCTTGTTGGCATGCATCTGGAAAATCCGCGAAATCCGCTCTTTATTGCCCGACCGGTTGTTGAGCACATACGAGCCAGACTCCAGCACGCCCGAATACGAACGTACGAAGCAAAGCCGGCCCACGTAGGGATCGGTGGCAATTTTAAACGCCAAACCTGCGAAAGGTTCTGATGTCGATGGTTTGCGCGAGATTTCTGCACCCGTATCCGGGTTGGTGCCAATGATGCTTTCCTTGTCCATCGGCGACGGCAACAGGGCCATCACATAGTCGAGCATGGTTTGCACGCCTTTGTTCTTGAACGACGAACCACAAAGCATGGGCACAATTTTCATGCTGATGGTTGCTTTGCGCAGGGCCGCCAGGATTTCGTCTTCGGAGATGGAAGCCGGGTCGTCGAAGTATTTCTCCATCAGCGAATCGTCGAATTCCGCTACCGCTTCCAGCAGTTTCTCGCGCCACTCTTTGGCTTCTTCGAGCATATCGGCCGGAATGGGCACCTCCTGAAAGGTCATGCCTTTGTCGTCTTCATTCCACTGAATACCCCGGAAGTTAACCAGATCGACTACGCCTTTGAAGTTTTCTTCTTCGCCAATGGGCAACTGAAGGGGAACGGCGTAGCTACCCAGCATTTCTTTCACCTGCTTGCACACGTTCAGGAAGTCGGCACCGGAACGGTCCATTTTGTTGACGAAGCCTACGCGGGCCACATTGTAGTTGTTAGCCAGGCGCCAGTTGGTTTCCGACTGCGGCTCAACGCCATCAACGGCACTGAAGAGGAAAACCAGCCCGTCGAGCACGCGCAGCGACCGGTTCACTTCAACCGTGAAGTCAACGTGGCCGGGCGTATCGATGATGTTGATGTGGTATTTCTGGTCGCGGTACGTCCAGTCGACGGTGGTGGCGGCCGAGGTGATGGTAATCCCCCGCTCCTGCTCCTGCTCCATCCAGTCCATGGTAGCGGCTCCGTCGTGGACTTCGCCGATTTTATGACTTACCCCGGCATAATAGAGAATACGCTCGGTAGTGGTCGTCTTGCCCGCGTCGATGTGGGCAGCGATACCGATGTTTCTCGTCAATAATAAATCGCGAGCCATTAGCTTGTTATTCTGTAAGTTATGTGATGCTGAAACACGGGTTGGGAGCCG
>JAYVAP010000682.1:0-2297 GCA_043750915.1 Spirosoma sp.
CTTACATCCTGCTTACTCGACCGGGGCCGCAACGGCGGTTGCCGGGGCTACTGGCGTTGCCATTACGGCTGCCGCTAAACCAGCCGGAATGATATCGACATACGAGCGGCTGTTACGACCTGGCCGGAATTTTACGGTGCCATCGACCAGCGCAAACAGCGTATAGTCTTTACCACAGCCGACGTTTTTGCCGGGGTGATGTTTGGTTCCGCGCTGGCGGATGATGATGTTGCCGGCAATGGCCGACTGACCGCCGAACAGTTTCACACCTAAGCGTTTGCTGTGCGAATCGCGGCCGTTTTTGGAACTACCTACCCCTTTCTTGTGTGCCATTTTTTTAAGAAGTTATTGGGTCAATTAACTGACTTACAATGTGATATCTTCAATCATAACCTTCGTCAGGTACTGACGGTGGCCGTTTTTCTTTTTGTATCCCTTCCGGCGTTTTTTCTTGAAGATAATAACCTTCTCGCCTTTGAGGTGTTCGACAATTTTTGCCGATACTGTGGCACCGACCACGGTTGGAGCACCGATGCTGATGCTTCCTTCGTTGTCAACAAGGAGAATTTTCACCTTGTCGGAGGCAAGTGCAGCGTCCACATCGCCCTCTAACCGGTGGGTATAGATGGAGCGACCCTTCTGGATCTTGAATTGCTGCCCTGCGATCTCTACGATTGCGTACATGATTCTTGTATGAAATTGGAAATGAGGGGGCAAAGGTACATAATCCATCGTGGAGACGCAAGATGTTGCGTCTCATTCGCGTTAGCAAATTTCATCGGGCGAAAAACATCTCCCGTAGCGACGCAACATTTACATTGGGGGCAACAGCACGGACGTCTGAATCAGGTTGGTGGCGCATTTGGCAATAATTTTGCCGTTGGCGGCCACAATGCGACCCTCGCAGTGAATGATGTTTTTGCCCGCCCGAATAGCTTCGGCGGTGGTTGTGAGGATGTCGCCGACGCGGGCTGCGTGCAGGAAATCGACATTCAGGTTTACCGACGTAAACGCATACGCACGGCCCAGGGTAAACACCATGGCACCAATCAGATCGTCCAGCATAGCACTTGCCGCACCACCGTGCAGCACACCGGCGGGGTTGGTCAATTCATCGCGCACCACATATTCGGCCACCAGCCGGCCAAAATCGGCGGCCCGGATGGTGCCATTAAGCCAGCGGCCCAAAGGTGAGATGCTGCTGCTCATTGGCTGACCAATTTGCGACCTGAAGTAGTTGAGACGGGGGTTTTCTGTGGGGTCCATAGTCGGCAAAAATAGCACTAAACTAAGTAAAATACTTACCAGACGCTATTATTTATGGACTTTCTTGGGGGGTTATCAGGACTTATGCTACTTTTGGGCGATTATAAACGCCTTTACGCTGTTAGTACGAATGAACTACACGCTTACGCAACTTCCCGAACGCACGGCCAAACCCCGTCAGAATGGATTGACGATGGTAATGGACAAGGGATTGAGCCTGCGCGAAGTGGAAGATTTTTTGTCCACCTCCGGCCAGTATGCCGACATTATCAAACTGGGATGGGCCACTTCTTTTGTTACCCCCAATCTGAAACAGAAGATTGCCATTTACCAGGATGCCGGTCTGCCGGTATATTTTGGCGGCACCCTTTTCGAGGCTTTTGTGGTCAGAAAGCAGTTTGACCAATACCGCAAACTGCTCGATGAATTCAACTTAAGCTACGCCGAAGTGTCGGATGGGTCCATCGACATGGATCAGGATCAGAAGTGCGCGTATATCCGCCAGTTGGCCACGCAGGTGACGGTACTGTCGGAAGTGGGCTCCAAAGACGAATCCAAAATTATTCCGCCCTATAAATGGATTCAGCTGATGAAGTCTGAGTTGCAGGCCGGTGCCTGGAAAGTGATTGGCGAAGCCCGCGAAGGGGGTACGGTGGGTCTGTTCCGCGCGAGTGGCGAAGTGCGGCAGGGCTTAGTCGAAGAAATTCTGACGCAGATCCCGGCGGAAGATATCCTCTGGGAAGCACCCCAAAAAGAACAGCAGGTATGGTTTGTGAAGCTGCTGGGTGCCAATGTCAACGTGGGCAACATTGCCCCCAGCGAAGTTATTCCGCTGGAAACCATTCGATTGGGCTTACGGGGCGATACATTCACGCATTTTCTGGACAAACCATAGCGAGTTCTCTACACAAATCTTATGGATATTATAAAACAGTTGCTCGACTTTCTGCTCCATCTCGATACCTACCTCGACGCGTGGGCCAACCAATATGGCATACTTTTATATGCCATTCTGTTTCTGATCGTGTTTA
>JAYVAP010000683.1:0-3979 GCA_043750915.1 Spirosoma sp.
CAAACCCGCCATTTTGCACGTATCGTTTGAACTGGTCACGTTCGGGCTGCGAAAACTCGACCAGCTTGTGGCCACTGAGGTAGCAGAACGGACTCCTGAACAGATCGGGGAGACCTAAGCGCACCACCCGTTCTTTCTGATCGACCGGAATAGTCGTATATTCCACCAGCGAATGAAGCAGGTTAACCGGCATCCGCTGATCGGTGTCCCAGTCGCCGGACGTATACTGAATGCGGGTGAAAACGAAAGGCTTCAAAAGGCGGTCGGACTGCGGGGTGGTTGAGTGAGCGGGGCAATGACGTGGACAAATTTAAGCCGATTTTCGGGTATCCAGCGCAGGATAGTCAATAAAAAAATATAGGATTGCCCAACAAAAAGCCGTTCGTTCGTTTCCTGAAAACAACGAATTTACCCCAAAACAACACCCGTCAGCCCGGTACCGTGCTGACCACGAAAGGAGCCATTAAACCCCATTTCAAAATGCCAAACTTACTGATTGTCAGGCATGGGCAATCCATCTGGAATCTCGAAAACCGCTTCACCGGCGAGGTCGACATTGACCTCAGCCCGGCGGGTGAGGCAGAAGCTCGGCAGGCAGGTCGGCTTCTGAAACCCTATCCGGTCGATGCGGCCTACACATCGGTGCTAATGCGGGCTATGCATACGCTCACCATCATTCTGGAGCAAACTGGCCAGACCGATCTGCCCATAATCCGGTCGGCGGCTCTCAACGAGCGGAATTA
Source organism: Spirosoma sp. (assembly GCA_043750915.1). GTDB lineage: Bacteria > Bacteroidota > Bacteroidia > Cytophagales > Spirosomataceae > Spirosoma. The sequence goes on from JAYVAP010000683.1 coordinate 744, forward strand.
CGGCGCGTTGCAGGGTCTCAACAAAGCCGAAGTGGCGCCACAGTACGGCGATAGCCAGCTGGCCCTGTGGCGACGGAGCTATGCCGTTCGCCCTCCGCAGGGAGAAAGTTTGGAGGACACCCGCCACCGGGTTGTGCCCTACTATACCAGCCAGATCGAACCCCGGCTCCGGGCGGGGCAAAACATCCTGGTGGTGGCGCACGGCAACAGCTTGCGGGCACTGATGATGTTTCTGGAAGATATCAGCCCGGTCGATATTGCGGGCATCGATCTGGCCACCGGCGTTCCCCGGCTTTATACGTTCGATGCGGCACTACACCTGCTGAAGGTGAATTACCTTTTGCCGCAAGGACAATAGTTTTCTTCTGCTGAAACAGCACTAATTCCGCTGCTCTCCTTTCTGCCCCAGCTGGCCACTTCAGGCCGAAACCGTTTTCATCGACAGGGCGATCCGTTTGCGGGCTTTGTCTACCGCCAAAACCCGGACACTCACCTGCTGATGCACTTTCACAACCGTTTTAGGATCCGATACGTAGTGGTTGGCCAGTTGCGACACGTGAACCAGCCCGTCCTGCTTCACCCCGATATCGACAAAAGCACCAAACGCCGTAATGTTGGTAACCACGCCGTTGAGCACCATACCCTCGTGCAAATCATCGACCGACCGGACGCGACTATCGTACGCAAACGCTGAAATCGGGGCGCGAGGGTCGCGGCCGGGCTTTTCGAGTTCGGCCAGAATATCGCGCAGCGTGGGCAAACCCACGGTACTGGTCACGTAGCTTTCGGGTTTGATGGTCTGGCGGAGTTCCACTTTTTTGATCAGATCGGCCACAGAGCTGCCTGCGTCGGCGGCCATTTGCGCCACCACGGCGTATCGCTCGGGGTGAACGGCACTGTTGTCGAGCGGATTGGCAGACCCCTCAATACGCAGAAAACCGGCACACTGCTCAAAGGCTTTGGGGCCTAAACGCGGCACGTTTCTGAGCTGCTCCCGCGTGGTGAATGCGCCGTTCTGCGCCCGGTAGCGAACGATATTGCCCGCCAGTACGGGTCCCAGCCCCGACACGTAACGTAACAGATAGGCACTGGCCGTGTTGAGCGAAACGCCCACCTGATTCACGCAGCTTTCTATTACCGTATCCAAACTGCTTTTCAGCCGGGTCTGGTCCACGTCGTGCTGGTACTGCCCCACGCCAATTGACTTGGGGTCAATTTTGACCAGTTCGGCCAGCGGATCCATGAGCCGCCGACCAATGCTGACGGCCCCGCGCACCGTTACATCGCGGTCGGGAAACTCTTCCCGCGCCACCTCGGATGCCGAATAAATAGACGCGCCCTGCTCACTGACCATAAAAATTGGTTTTCCGGTGGCCAGACCCTGCACAAACGTTTCGGTTTCGCGCCCGCCCGTGCCGTTGCCAATGGCAATGGCATCAATTTCATACTGCTCAATAAGTTTACTAACGGTGTGGGCGGCCTGGTTTCGCTGCTGCCCGGACTGGGACAGATACAGCACGGTGTCGGTCAGCAAATTGCCCTGCGCATCTAAGCAAACAGTTTTACAACCCGTTCGGTAACCGGGGTCGATGGCCAGCACCCGCTGCTGACCCAGGGGCGGGCTGAGCAGCAACTGGCGCAGGTTGTCGGCAAAAACCTGAATGGCCACGGCATCGGCTTTTTCTTTGGACTGGTTCTCAAATTCGGTTTCGAGGGCGGGTTTGAGCAGGCGTTTGTAGCCGTCCCGGATGGCCAGTTCCAGTTGCCCGCGCAGGGCAGGAACCGTCGTATGAATAAACTGCCGGTCGAGTCGCTCAAAGGCGGTCTGCTCATCGGGGCCGATTGTGACCGTCAGAAACCCATCGGCTTCGCCCCGGCGCAGGGCCAGCAACCGGTGCGACGGCACGCGCCGGAGGGGTTCTTCAAGGTTGTAATAGTCGTTGAATTTAAGGCCCTCGGTTTCTTTACCTTTTTTCACCACCGACCGGATGATGGCCTCGCGCTCGAACAGGTTTCGGATGCGCTGGCGGGCATCGGGGTCTTCGCTGAATCGCTCGGCCAGGATGTCGCGGGCACCCTGCAGGGCATCGGCCACAGTGGGCACAGCATCGGTCAGAAACCGGCGGGCGACCTGTTCGATGGCAGATTCGTGCTGGGTAAGCAGCAGGTTGGCCAGGGGGCCAAGGCCGCGCTCGGCGGCCAGGGTCGCACGGGTCTTGCGCTTCTGCTTATAGGGCAGATAGAGGTCTTCGAGTTGGGTGAGCGAGTTGGCAGCATCAATTTTTCGGCGCAGGTCGGGCGTAAGTTTGCCCTGTTCGCCAATGGCTTTCAGCACGCCATCCCGGCGTTTGTTCAGCTCCAGCAGTTGCTGGTAGGTATCGCGGATCTGGGTAATCTGCAGATCACTGAGCGGGATGCCGTTGACCTGGGTAGCTTCTTTGCGGTATCGGGCAATAAACGGTACGGTGGCTCCGCCCGCCAGGAGTTCGAGCGTAGCGGCCACCGAGCGGGCGTTCAGGCCCAGGAGGGCGGCAATGTGTTGGGCGGGCAGAACAGTGGTAGCCAAAGCGGGCTGGGTCATTCGGTTGGTTGGGGTAATGAACCCGCAAAAATGGCCCGCCAAACCGACAGGACAAAAAAAAACATGCCGGGCGGCATGTTTTTTACAACGGTTGTCCTGGTATATCTTACGATTAAGCCATTTCGACGTTCACGGCGTTTAAGCCTTTCTTACCGCGTTCGACATTGAACTTAACCTTGTCGTTTTCGCGAATTTGATCGATGAGACCGGAAGCGTGTACGAAGATGTCTTCACCACCGTCATCGGGTTTAATAAAACCAAATCCTTTGGTCTCATTAAAGAATTTAACTGTTCCTGTTTGCATTGCTTGTTAAAATTTGAAACAAATAACGGTGCAATAATTGAGACGGCAAAATTTTTTTCAAAAAAAACTTAAAATATTTTTTTAGTCCCCGCAAACCGGCACCCGTCGGGGCAGAATCAGACGGCCCCAACGGGGTCCACGGCGAACCACCGGGTGCAGGTTTCGTTTGCGAATGAGCCGCCACCACGGTAATTTTACCCCTCAGGCCAGCCATCAGATTTCCCTCGCTCCGTGCGTGTTGCCAAATTGAGAGAAATTTATCTCTCGTTAAATTTCCCTGAAAATACATCAACAAACGTATAGTTGCCTTTCCCCCATCCTGTATGATCCTCCATTTACGGTCCGTTTATT
>JAYVAP010000684.1:0-2994 GCA_043750915.1 Spirosoma sp.
GTTTGCCGCTCATGTTTTCGCCCGCGCCCGATGGCGTTTACCGGGGGGTGATTCCCATACAGGGCGATCCTAACAACCAGACGGGTAATACCAAACGCATTCCCCTGCTCTTTGGCTACTCGCCCGCCACCACACCCACGCCGGGAACGGGTAAGTTTTTATTTAAAGACGATGCCGATTTCCCGCTTCTGACTTATGCCGAAGTACAGTTTATGAAAGCCGAAGCGGCCTTCCGCAAAAACGACCGCGTGCTGGCACTGGATGCCTACCGAAAAGGCATTCAGGCCAATATTGAGTGGACCAATACCGTAGACCGTACCGTGGGTGCCATTCCGGCGGCCGAAATTACCAAATATATGACCAGCAAAGCCGTGGCCCAAACGCCCGATGCCCTGACCATGCGCGATATTATGCTCCAGAAATTTGTGGCCCTGTTCATGCACGGCTCGCTCGAAACCTGGGTCGATCAGCGCCGGTTTCAGTACGATCTGGCCATTTATCCAGGCTATACCGTTCCAACCGGCAATAACCTGTTTCCCGACAATCAGGGCAAGCTGGCGCAGCGGATGAGACCCCGTTATAACTCGGAGTTTAGCTGGAACCGGGCGGCTTTGGCCAATATCGGAGCCACGCTGCCCGAATATCACACCAAAGAACTTTGGTTCTCCACTAAATAAACGCGTGCGCCCAACCGCAGCGCACGCGGACCGGGCGCATTCATAACCCATACAAAACCAATGAAATATTCTTTCTTATTCGTCACCCTGGCGGTGGTGAGCTTACTGGCAGCTGGCTGTGGCGACAAATGGAACATCATGCAGGATGTTCTGCCGGCCACGGGTGCGCAGGTTCGGTTTATCCATACCGCGCCCGATGCCCCCGCCATCGATATGTTCATTAACGACCAGCGAATATCGGGTGCGGCAATCACCGTCACCAACCCCACCGGTAGTCTGCTATACGGTAGCAGTTCTGTTTTCCCGGCTTCCGATTATGCGTCTGTGCCCGCCGGTGCCCTCAAAATAAAAGCGGTGGCCGCAGCGGGCGGCACGGTGGCCAGCCCCCTGCTAACCACCGACCTGAACGCTGAAGCGGGCAAACGTTACTCGCTGTTTGTGACGGGCCTGGCTCCTGCCTACAGTTTTCTGACGGTGAACGATGAGGTCCCCCCTGTGGCGGGCAACACTTTTTTCCTGCGCCTTGTCAACCTGGTTCCCAACTCGACCGACGTGAAGGTGACCTACGACGGCAAGGAGCTGATTACTAGCGTTTTGCCCAACAAAGCCAGTGCGTTCACAACCATTGCTTTTCCAGCCGACTATAAAACCGGCCTGATCCGAACGGCCAACTTTCAAATTACCCTGAACGGAACAGTTCCCGTTGTATTGCCGGTTTTTACAATACCCAGTATTCAGCCGGGCGCAGTTATAACGTATGTTTTTCGGGGATTGATGGCCACCGATCCGAAAGTGCCGTCCAAGTTTCCGCCTACTTTGGTGTCTTACGTAAATCGTTAAGCGCAGCGTTCGGCACATGGTTTTTAGCCCCCGGTTTGGCCCTCAACGGTCAGAAACCGGGGGATTTTTTAACTGCCCATAATTCGCTACGTTTGGCCTATGAAAAATGAAGACCGTATTTTGGAGCTATTGGCTGAAACCCTGCAACGCATGGACCAGCAAAACGAACGTATGGACCAGCAAAACGAACGATTCGAACAGCAAAACGAACGATTCGAACGATGGCAGATGGAAATGAAGCTACTTCGTGAAGAAATGAACATTCAGCAGGAGAACACTAAACTTCAGCTGGAGATTGCGCTTGCTTCAATGAAAAAAATCCAGCAACACGACGATCGCTTAGACAGGCAGGAAGAAGGTATTTTGGCAATCAGAGAACGCACAGAGTTGATGCGTCTGACGGCTCTGGAACAGCAACAAGCCTACCGCGACATCTCGGAGTTGCTGATGTTTCATAACAAAGCATTGCGGGAGAAAAATCTTTTATAGCAACATATCCTCAACCCGAACGCCCCACGCGCACCGGAAATGCCCCTGCGGACAGCTCGCCCGGCCATGCACGCCACAGGGCTTGCAGGCGAGCGATTCGGGCGTTTGCACCACCCGCGCACCATCGGCCAGCGGCCCAAACCCAAACTGGGGCACCGTGGAGCAAAACACCGCCGTTGTGGGGGCGTTCATGGCCGAGCAAAGGTGCAGAGCCGCCGAATCATTCACGTAGTTCATCAGGGCACCCGCGTGCAGGGCTGCCGACCGCATCAGATTCATGTTACCCGCCAGATTGATAACGCCCGTTTCCCGGCCCGACAGTGCCCGGATGGTTTCGCACAGCGGCCCGTCGGTGGGGGCACCCAGCAAATAAACTGTTAGCTCGGGGGGCAACGCCCGGATGAGTTCGGCCCAGCGTTGGGGCGGGTATTGCTTGGTGAACCAGACCGTTGTAGGGGCGATGCACACATACGGCCCGTTCTGATACGACCGGGCAATGGCACAGTCGTTTGCCAACGGGTATAAGCGGGGCATTGCCCGGGGGCTGCGGATTCCCAGGGCGTTTAGCAGGCCCGCATTGCGGTCGATCTCGTGCACGCCCGGCTCAAAGCGATGGTCGGCCTGGAAGCTGAAAAAGCGGGAGAACGGATTTTTGCTGAAGCCAACTGTTTGGGTGGCCTTCGAGAGGGCCGTGAGCAAGCCGGTGGCACCGAAACGCTGCATGTTCACAATCACGTCATATTGCCGGGCACGAACCAGGGTCAGCAGCCGCCACAAATCGCGGTATTTGCTCCCCTTCTTATCCCAGACCAGCACCTCGTTCAGAAACGGATGCCCGGCCAGCAGGCTCTCGTTTCCTTTGCGCACCAGCACATCGAGCACCGCGTTGGGTCGGGCCGCATGGAGTTGCTCGAGCAGGGCCGTTGCCAGGATAACATCGCCGATAAAAGCGGTTTGAATAATCAGGAACCGGGGTGAAGTGCTTGCG
>JAYVAP010000685.1:0-3622 GCA_043750915.1 Spirosoma sp.
GTTGAGCCGCTCCCGAATGGTCTCCGCCCGCGCATCGTCGACCTCCACCCGGTCCTGCTCGGTGCTGATTTCGTCGGCCAGGTCGCGCAGTTCGATCAGGCTGCTCTGCGCCCGCACCAGCAACTGTTCATACTGATTGGAGAGCTTGCTGATGTAAGCCAGGTTGCTGACCGTTCCCTTTAAAAAGTCAATGACCGACTGCTCAGGATTGTCTAAACCATCGTAGGCTACCTGTAGTCGTTCTTTTATATCTTCGGCGTTTTCCAGAATGGTCAGCTCCTGCTCAAGCGTTTCCTGCTCGTTGGGCAGCAGTTGCGCCTTCGTCAGTTCCTGATACAGAAAATTGTTGTAATCAAACTCCCTGCGCATCGCCGACGCTTCGGACAGCAACTGATCGTAGGTCGTTTTTTGAAGGCGATATGCCTGATAATCAGATCGATACTGACGCAGCAGGGGATCATTCTGGGCGTAGGTATCCACAATTTCCAGCTGGTATTCGTTGGACCCAAGCAGAACCGAGTCGTGCTGGGAGTGAATGTCCATGATCTGGCTTGTTACCCGCCGGAGCGTCTCTAAGTTGACGGGGGTGTCGTTGACAAAAGCCCGCGATTTGCCACTGACGCTGATTTCGCGCCGGACTAAGCAGGTATCGGAATAATCTAATTCCTCCTCCGTCAGAATCCGTTCGATAAGAAAACCCGACACGCCGAATGTACCTTCGATGACGCACTTCTGAGCGGGGTTATAGAGCACTTTGGTATCGGCCCGGTTGCCCAGCAACAGGCCAATGGCTCCCAGCATAATCGACTTTCCTGCGCCGGTTTCGCCCGTAACGATATTGAGTTCACGGTCGGGTGTCAGCTCAAGCTCGTCAATAAGCGCGTAATTTTTTATGAGTAGATGCGATAGCATAGATAAAACGCCTTGCTTACCTAACAATACCGGCCGGGGCGCGGTTCAAACCGGATGCGGCTACGTGGTTACTAATTTTCGGTACAGTTCCGTTTTAGCGGGGTCGAGCAACGACAGCAGCTCGAACGCCCGCTTCCGTTCGGCGGGCGTTCCCTCAAACAGAATGTTGTATAACTCCTGCGATTTGGCATCAAAAAAGGAATTGATGAGCACCGAAAAGGTGAGTTGCTGACTAATGGCCCGGATGCTGCCGAGCAAATCGAGCGTTTGTTTGCGCATCTGCACGGGGTTGGCCGCGAAAATATCCAGTCCCTGCCGGTGGTAATTGTACATGGCATCGCGAAATGTAATGAGCTGCTGATTCTGCAGGTTTTCAACCAGCCAGTAGCGTTTACGCGGGTCGCTGCCCGCCTGCCAGGCATCGCTCGGCGATGCCTGCTGCGCCTGTAGCGCAATGGCCAGGGCACGCTGCACAAACGGGTTGCCACCCCGCTTGCTGAAGGTATCGTAATCGACGGCCAAAATCACATTGGCGTAAAAAGCCAGCATGGAGGTCAGATCGTCTGAATAGACATTTTCGCGGAAATTGACGGGTGTCGACGGCAGATAGAAAAAGTTAAAATTCCGGTCTACGTAGTTGAGGATGGTCGTTTGATAGGTCGTTCCATACACGGGCCGCGTCACAATAATCTGGGCGGTGGCTTCAAACGCCCCCTGATCCAACGACCGTATCAGGTTAATATTGAGCGAACAGTTGATTCGTTCGGCCGTTGTAAACTGGTCGTTGCTCCATCGCCGGTTGTTCATCAGCTCGGTGATAATGCCTTTCAGCTGATTGAGGTACGAAAAATCCGTTCCCGTGACCTGCTTCGAGGCCAACTGGTCGGAATTGATGGTCACCTCGCAGTTCAGTTCCTGGGCCTGCGCCGACATGAACCCCGCCAGCAGGCTGATGAGTAAGGCTAATTTTCTCATGATGCAATGTGTCTGACGATAATATCCACCAAATCCTGCGCCACGGCGGCTTTGGTCTTCAGGGCAAATTCGTGAACCTGCTCGTTGCTGTCAATAACGGTAATTTTATTGGTATCGTGTCCGAAACCGGCCCCGGCATCACGCAGTGAATTCAGTACGATCCAGTCTAAATTTTTGGTCCGTAGTTTCCGGATGGCATTTTCGCGTTCGTTGTCGGTTTCGAGGGCAAATCCCATCAGCCACTGCCCCGGCCGTTTGCGGGCACCCAATGTGGCGGCAATGTCGGTAGTTTGGGTGAGTTCGAGCGAAAAATGGCTTTCTTTTTTTTTGATCTTCCGGTCGGCGGGCAGCGCGGGTGTGTAATCGGCAACGGCCGCACTCAGCACCAATCCGTCGGCCCCGCCAAAAGCGGCTTCCGTAGCCTCGAACATCGCCTGCGCCGACCGGACATCGACGCGCCGGACCGCCGGGTGGGGGAGTGGCAAACCGGTTGGCCCGCTGATGAGGGTGACCGCAGCCCCGGCCCGGGCAAGTGCGTCGGCAATGGCATAGCCCATTTTGCCGGTCGAGTGGTTGCTGATGTAGCGCACCGGGTCGATGGCCTCCTGGGTTGGCCCGGCGGTGATGAGGATGTGTTTGCCCGCGAGGGGCTTTGGGGCGGCAAAAAAATCGGCGAGCACCTGCACAATGGTTTCGGGTTCGGCCAGCCGCCCTTCGCCCACCAAACCGCTGGCCAGTTCGCCGTGTTCGGCCCGGATCACGTGGTTTCCAAACGAACGGAGCCGACCCAGATTCTCAACCGTGCTGGGGTGACGGTACATGTCGAGATCCATGGCGGGGGCGAAAAATACGGGACACTTCGCCGATAAATACACCGCCGACAGCAGGTCGTCGCAGAAACCGTGGGCGCACCGGGCCAGCGTATGGGCCGATGCCGGTGCCACCACAACTGCATCGGCCCACAGCCCCAGCGCCACGTGGTTATGCCAGGCACCCTCGCCCGCACTGTCGCTTTCGGTATCGACAAAGGCCGACAGCACGGGTCTTTTAGCCAGCGTAGCCAGCGTCAGGGGCGTGATAAACCCTTTGGCCGACTCGGTCATAACAACCTGAACCTCAGCACCGGATTTCACCAGCAGCCGAATCAGCAGGGCCGATTTATAGGCCGAGATGCTGCCTGTTACGCCAAGAAGAATACGTTTGCCGTTCATGATGGGTGTAGCGATAAGCGGAGCCAGACGGTTGGTCACCGGCGGAGCGGGCATAAGCCAAAAAACCACCCGGCAACAATACCGGGCGGTTTGGTAAAAAGTTGGCCGGCACGGGGCTTAGGGCTTCACTTCTTCATCGGCATAACGCCAGTAGATTTTATTTTCCAGAAACTCGTCCGTAGCTACCGAGGTTGGCTTGGGCATCCGCTCATAAAACTTGGAGATTTCGATCTGCTCCCGGTTCTCGAATACTTCTTCCAGGTTATCGACCGCCGACACGAACTCAGACAGTCTGTTGCTCAGCTCTTCTTTGTTTTTAGCGGCAATTTGCCGGGCACGCTTCGAAATGATCGAAACCGACTCGTAGAGATTGCCCGTTTTGATGGCAATTTTGTCGTTGTTGCGGGTAATAATGGATTGATTGGAAGCCATAATTGGGCGTATTAAAAGCTGAAAGCGTGAAACCGAACGTTGGTATCGAACGGCCAATAAGCGAAATGGGTCTATTAAAACGGTTAGTTGGC
>JAYVAP010000686.1:0-3931 GCA_043750915.1 Spirosoma sp.
GAACGGGGCATGTATAACTACAACCCAAAGCTGAGGCCAGACGGTACGCTGCCCGATCCGCAGAAGAATTTTGGGGCCATCACGCGGGCTATTGCGTCGGACATTGACTTCGACAATGCCAATATCGAGAATATCACGTTCTGGCTGATGGACCCCTTTGTGGCCGACGAGCGGGCGGGTAAAGTACGGGGCAGCAGCAACGACGCTAAAAATACGACCAACAGAACGGGGGGTAAGCTGTTTTTTAACCTTGGCGACATCTCGGAAGATGTGATCAAAGACGGGCGGTATGAATTTGAAAACGGGTTTCCGGCCACCGGCGAACCTACCAGTACAACCCAGATTGATGCCCGCAACCCCGGCACCGAACCCACGCCCTGGGGCCGGGCACCCAAGCAGCAGTTTGTGACCAATGCGTTTCAGAGTGGCGGGCGCGACAATCAGGATATTGGTCTGGAAGGACTGAAGAATGATGCCGAGAAGACGAAATTCAAATCCTACGTAGACGCGGTTCGGACGACGGTAACCGGCAATCCGGAGGCCGTGGCGGCCATTGAGCAGGACCCTTCCGGCGATGATTTCCGGTTTTATCTGGGGGAGGAAGCCGACCGGCAGAAGTACATAGTGGCGCGGTATAAGCACTACACGGGCATGGAAAACAACTCGCCCGAAAACTCTTCGACCAACGTTTTTCTAACCCCCGCATCCTCCACCCTGCCCGATATCGAAGACCTTAACATCGACAATACCATCAACGACAATGAAGCATACTATGAGTATGAGGTGGATTTGCGGGCGGGCAAACTCGAAGTGGGCAAAAATAATATCATCGACAAAGTAGTGGTGCCGGTGGAGGGGCTGGCAAGCGGAGTCACCTGGTATCAGTTCCGCATTCCAATTCGCACGCCAACCCGCACCGTGGGCAGCATCAACGGGTTCAAATCCATTCGTTTTGCCCGGATGTACCTGACCGATTTTAAGGAACCGGTTGTGCTGCGGTTTGCGCAGCTTCAGATGGAAGCCAACCAATACCGCAAATATGGGGGCGACCTGAACCAGCGTGGTCTACAGGAAGTGCCCGAACCCTACGACGCTGCTTTTACGGTGTCGACGGTTAACATCGAAGAGAACAGCCAGCAGCAGGTATCGGCCACGGATGGTAAAAAGTACAGCTATACAGTGCCGCCCGGCTATCTCCGCGACCGCGATTTCACGCGGGTCAACCAGGTCGAACTCAACGAGCAGTCTATGCGTCTGAGCGTGACCAACCTGCGCGACGGCGACTCGCGGGGAGCCTTTCGGAACACCAACCTCGACCTTCAGTTCCGCGAACGCCTGAGAATGTTTGTTCACATGCACAACCCCGACAACGAAAGCGGTCAGGTGGGGGCTTTTGTGCGGTTAGGAACAGACTATACCGATAACTACTACGAAATTGAAATTCCCCGCTTAGTGGCCACGCCCGATGGTGTAAACGACCCGGCACTGGTTTGGCCCATGGGTCTGGAAGGCAACGACCTGGACCTGGCGCTGGCCGAACTCATCGACCTGAAAGCCAAACGCAACACCGATTTTGGCCGCCGGACCTCCCTGCCTTTCACGCAGCCATCGGCCAACGGACGCTATAACCTCACGGTGGTGGGTAACCCGGACCTGAGTTCGGTTCAGTCGATTATGATTGGGGTGCGCAACCCAAAGTCACTCGACGAGCGGGCCAAATCTTTTACCATCTGGGTAAACGAGCTGCGGGCCAACGGCTACGATCAGCACGCGGGGCGGGCGGGCATTGCGGCCCTGAACATGAAACTGGCCGACCTGGCTACCATTACGGCATCGGGCCGGATGACTACGTTTGGGTTTGGCGGGGTGCAAACAAAAATTGGCGACCGCGCCCGTGAAACCACCTCCGAGTTTGGCATTTCGTCGGCCATTGCCGTCGATAAGTTTTTACCCGAGAAGTGGGGTTTCCGCATTCCGCTCTACGTCAACTACGACACCCGCAATGTGGACCCGCACTTCAATCCGCTCGACCCCGACACGCCCCTGACAACTTCGCTTTCGACGCTTAAAAACGGGCAGGAGCGCGACGAATACCGGCAACTGGTGCAGGACAACACCACGCGCCGGGGCTATAACTTCTCGAACGTGCGGAAGGTGAAAACTAACCCGAACGCCAAATCGCACTTCTGGGATTTCGAGAACCTGGCCTTTACCTACGCCTTTACCGATACCAAACGCACCAATATTCTGACGCAGGAATATTTGCAGCAGCAGTACCGGGGGGGCATTGCCTATACGTATGGGGCGCAGCCCAAAGCGTTTGAGCCGTTTCGCAACAAAGCATCTTTCGAGGCTCCATATTTGCGCTGGCTCAAAGATTTTAACATCACGCTGCTGCCCTCGCTGGTGGCAATCCGCACCGACGTAGACCGGAGTTTCATTAAAACCCAGCTTCGTTCGTCGGACTTGACGACCGATGGAATTGTGCCGCAGTACGAAAAATACTTTTTATTTAACCGCTATTATGACCTAACCTGGAACCTGACGCGCAGTTTAGTGCTGACTTACCGCTCACAGGCCAACTCGATCATTGACGAACCGGCGGGCGACATCAACTCGACTGCCAAGCGCGACTCTGTACTGAAGAGCATCCGCAGCCTGGGCCGGATGAAAAATTTTACGCAGGATATTCGGGCTACCTATCGCTTGCCGCTCGATAAAATACCGCTCCTGGACTGGATGGCCGCCGACGCTATTTATGGGGTTGGCTACCAGTTTCAGGCCAACTCCTTTGGCATTACCGACACGCTCGGCGTGCCTTTTGGAAATACCATCCGCAATAACCGCGAGCGGGGCATTACGGGGCGGGTCGATTTGATTCGGCTGTATAACAAAATCCGGTATCTGCGCTTTGTCAATACGCCCGCACCGGTTCGCAAAAACTTCGCCCGCAACCCCGGCGACGTGGAAGATATTGTGCGGGGCGAAAGCAAGATACTCAAAAATTTCACGCGGGCATTGCTCACCGTGCGGGGCATAAATTTCTCGTATACGGTGCAGGAGTCGACCATTTTGCCGGGCTTTTTGCCCACGCCAAAGTTTTTTGGGGTCGATCAGAACAACGCGCCGGGGCTGGGCTTCGTGCTGGGCAGTCAGAACCCCACCATTCATTACCGGGCCGCTGAACGGGGCTGGCTAACACCAAGCACGGTGCTGAACACGGCTTTCCAGCAGAACATCACCAAAAAATTCAATGCCCGCACCACGCTGGAGCCCTTCAAAGATTTCAGGATGCAGATCGAATGGCGGCTCGACCGGACGGATGCCTATCAGGAATATTACCGGCCGGGTGCAGCGGGTGGCCCCTTCGAAACGCAGTCGCCGGTTCGGAACGGGCAGTTTTCCATGTCGTTCTGGTCGTTCCGAACGGCTTTTGTGGGCCTGCGGGATAACAACTCGTCGCCTGTTTTCGATAAGTTTGAGCACTACCGGCAGTTTTTTATCGACAAACTAACGCTGGCTAAGGGCACAGAAAAAGGAAGTTATAACAAAACGTCGCAGGATGTGCTGATTCCGGCATTTTTTGCGGCTTACAGCGGTATTCCCGAAAACAAACTCGATAAGGCGCCCCTCTCGCCCTTCTTTAGTTTTCCCTTGCCCAACTGGCGGGTCGACTATAACGGTTTGTCGGGGCTGGGGTTTATCCGCAAAAAATTCACCGCTTTCACCCTCACGCACAGCTACACGTCGAATTATAGCGTGGGTAATTTTATATCTAACCTGGATTATGGCGCGGCCTACGTAAATCTGGCCGTGCAGGGCTACCCAACGGCCACTTTCACTAACCAGCAGGGGCAGTTTGTGCCGGTGTTTGCCATGAGCACCATCACCATGTCGGAGAAGTTTGCCCCCATGATTGGCATACAGTTTC
>JAYVAP010000687.1:0-3506 GCA_043750915.1 Spirosoma sp.
GATTCAATTGCATATTTTATGAGTATTGATGAGTCACTTTAATTACTGACCGAACTGATCCTTTTTAATCTGACATCCATCATCACTCAAAGTATTTTCTTCCGCAATTTACTTTTCCTGAATCCGTACGAAAAGTAAATGACTAAGCCAATGACCAGCCAGATGCCAAAAATTCGCCAGTTGGTGGCACCCAGTTCGGTCATCAGATACAGGTTTGTCAGCACACCGACCACGGGCAGCAGCGAGAAATTGTAACGAAATCCCTGCACGGCCAGCCCAATCCAGACACCCCAGAAAACAAACAGCAGGGGCTTGCTTTCCAGCGTTTGCAGCAGATGGCCAGTTGTGAGGGCATAGCCCATAACGGCCAGCAGCACCGCCCCAATTATGTACTTGCCATTGACATAGGGAACCTTGAACTTCGATTGCGCCGTCAGCCCTTTGGCATCTAAAAATAAAATGCCCCCACAAACCATAATAAAGGCGAAAAACGTGCCGACACTGGTGAGGTCCACAAAAAATTTAAGGTCCATGAACAGCGACGGTATCGCCACCAGAAAACCCGTGACGATGGTAGCAAAAGACGGGGTTTTGTATTTGGGGTGAATGGTCGAAAAGCGCTTCCAGAGCAACCCGTCGCGGCTCATGGTCATCCAGATACGCGGCTGACCCAGCTGATACACCAGCAGGGCACTGGTGATGGCCACCACCGCGCTCACCGAAATAACCCCCGCCACAAAGTCCAGGTTGACTTTCTGGAACACGTAGGCCAGCGGGTCGCTCACCCCCAATTCCTTGTAATTGACCATGCCCGTCAGCACCAGCGTGATCAGGACGTAGAGCACGGTGCAAATGGCCAGGCAGTAGAGCATGGCGCGGGGCAGGTCGCGCTGGGGGTTTTTGCACTCTTCGGCGGTGGTCGAAATGGAGTCAAACCCGATAAACGCAAAAAACACCGAGGCCACGCCACTCAGCACGCCCGACATGCCGTTGGGCGCAAAAGGCGACCAGTTTGCCGGCTTCACGTAGAATGCCCCTACGCCGATGACCAGCGCGATAACGGCCAGTTTAAGCACCACCAAAATATTACTGGCCGTGCGGGATTCCTTGATGCCGATGTACACCAACGCGGTGATGAGCACTGTGACGGCCCCGGCGGGCAGGTTGGCAATCAAATGAACATTGCCCAGCAGGGGGGCATCGGCCCAGGCCTGGGCCAGCACCCGCGTGTTTTCGGGCAGCGTAGTCAGCGAGGTGCCCGCCAGCCTGGTTTGCTCCACCAGGGCAAATGCCCGCGATGCCGAGCCATAATCAGTGGCAAAATAGCGGGGAAAGGTGATGCCGAAACCGCTCAGCATGGACGTAAAATACTCCGACCACGAAATGGCCACAACCATGTTGCTAACCGCATATTCCAGAATGAGTGCCCAGCCAATGACCCAGGCAAAAATCTCGCCGAAGGCCACATACGCATAGGTGTAGGCACTGCCGCTCACGGGCACCGTGCTGGCAAACTGGGCGTAGCTGAGGGCGGTGAACACGCAGGCAATGGCCGTGAACACAAACAGCAGCGATACCGCCGGGCCGCCATTGTAGCTGGCCAAACCAATGGTGCTGAAAATGCCGGCCCCAATGATGGCCGCAATCCCGAACGAAGTCAGGTCGCGAACACCCAGCGTTTTCACCAGCTTGCCGGATTCGCCTTCGGCGGCATCACTCAAAATTTGCGCAACGGTCTTTTTTCGGAAGAGAGACATTTGTAAAAAAGAAAATCGGTGTCTGTTTGCGTTAAACCGTTAAAAGTAAAGATACTTTCCGGTTTTTTGCACGTTCTATGTACCAATGACTTTAACCGCCCGGCAAAACCGGCAATTATGCCCACCAGGTCCAGGGCGGACCAAACCCCCGTTCAGCATGTCCATTCGGGTTCAAAACCTCACTAAACTGTACGGCCTGCAAAAAGCGGTCGATCAAATTTCGCTGCTCGTGCAGCCGGGCGAGATTGTCGGCTTCCTGGGTCCCAATGGCGCAGGCAAGTCAACGACCATGAAAATTGCCACCGGCTACCTCCCCCCCACCGAGGGCTGGGTAGAAGTAAACGGGTTCGATAGTCGGACCCACCCCATGGACGTTCGGCGGAGCGTGGGGTATCTGCCCGAACACAACCCCTTGTATGTAGACATGTACGTGCGGGAATACCTCCGCTTTGCCGGTTCGCTGCACGGGCTGAAGGGCGGTGAACTGACCCAGCGTATGGCCGACACCGTTGAGTTGGTGGGTCTGGGGCACGAGCAGCACAAACGCATTAGTCAGCTCTCCAAAGGCTACCGCCAGCGGGTAGGACTGGCGCAGGCACTGCTGCACAACCCACCGGTGCTGATTCTGGACGAACCTACTACGGGTCTGGATCCCAATCAGTTAGCCGAAATCAGGCAGGTAATCCGGGATGCCGGGCGGGACAAAACCGTGCTTTTCTCGACCCACATTATGCAGGAGGTAGAGGCCATTTGCGACCGCGTGGTCATCATCAACCGGGGCCGGATTGTTGCCGATGGCCCGTTGCGGGCGTTGCAACGGGCATCGGGCGGAGCAAGTGTGGTGGTGGTGGCGGAGTTTGAGGGCGACCTGCCCAACCCGGATGTGCTGGCGGCTGTGCCGGGCGTGGAGCAGATTGAGCCGCTTGGCCGGGGTCAGTACCGCATCACGGCACGCCCCGACACCGATCTGCGCGGCACAATCTTTCGCCTTGCCGCCGACCAAAACCTAAACTTGGTGGGACTGCGGCAGGCCGAAAACTCGCTGGAAAATCTCTTTAAGGAACTAACTGCCTGATGCGGGTGCAAGATTTTAGTCGGCTGCCTTAGCGGGCAGTTGCCATCAGGGGATATTGGTCGAAAATAGATCGCACAATGCCTTTGAAATAGTTGTTTCTGAAGTTCTGGTTGCGCAGCATTTTGGATGCGTAGCCTTTCCAGATGACCTGGTAAGATTCGGCATCGATGAGCGAAATCATCAGGGTACCTTCGTCGAGGTTGTAGTCGATGCGCTTGTAGGTGGCATCGTCGTCTTCGCGCACCACCCAATCTTTGATAACGGGCTGCTGGTAGCCCCGAAACCGCAGGTCGGAGCGGAAGATATTGTAGGAAATCAGGAGGTTGGGGGCGCGGTTGCTCACTTTGTAGCCCCGGGCTTCCATCTGGTGCCGGATGGCATCCTGAATATCGGAACAGAGCAGCGTTGAATCGACAAATTCGCACTCTAAAAAATTAAAGGATTCGTAGTTCTTGAAGTGCCCTTCGTAACTATAATCGTTCTCCACAAACAACCGGCTGGACGAGCAGCCCGCCATGCCAACAACGGCCAGCGTAAAGAGAATTCCGACAAATTTTTTCATGCGGCAGTTTGTAAAAGTTTGTTACACGTGGGTTTGTTTAAAATAACAGATGGTTGCTGTGGGGTCGAACTCAAAGTTAAGTGTAAAAGTTTGGCAAACAACGTCGTATCAC
>JAYVAP010000688.1:0-8301 GCA_043750915.1 Spirosoma sp.
GTTTGTGCCAACTGCCCCGGCCCGGTCAGCACCGAGTCGATGATGGTTTCGGGCGAAGGTGAGGAGCCGGGGCGGTAGACATAGGTGGTGGCCGCACCCAGCCCCCCAAACCAGGAGTAGCGCAACCCTGTCTGAACGGAGAGCTGTTTAGAAAGGGTTAGATCGGCCTGGGCATACACGCCCGTTTCAACGGCCCGCTGGTTGGGCAACCGCACCGGATTCACCTGCGAACGCGGATGATTTGGTTCCAGCCGCCCCGACATAATATCGTACAGAATTGCGCTCAAACCCATTTCGGCCTGCAGACGCGGTCCGCTGGTGTAGGCAAAGCTGGTTTTAACTTGCCGGTAATCGATGCCGGAGGTAAGCAAATAGGCCCGCGCTGAATCGGGTGTGCTGATGGTTGACCGGTAGCGGCTCCAGACACCCGTGGCGTTCAGTTGCCAGCGCGCTGACAAATAGCGCGACCAGCCGAGGGTGACAATCCGGGTTTGCCAACCAAACTCCGACCGGGACCCATCTAACTCAACCTGCTTCAACGAATCGCCGGGGAGCCGAAACTGGTCGGTACTCTGGAAAGCCGTCAGCGACACTTTGTTGCGGGCGTTGGGAAAATAGTCGGCCCGCAGCACGGCATCCGTAAAGCCGGCTTTTACACCCGTAAGTGCCCGAACAGGAAACAGCCGCAGCAACTGATCGACGTAGGCGATACGGCCAGCCACGTAAAAAGCCAGTTTGTTGCGAATCAGGGGGGCTTCTAATTTCAGGCGGCTACTCAGCAGGCCCAACCCACCCGACACACCCAGCCGGGTAGCCCTGGCTTCTTTCAGGCGGGTCTGCAGCACCGAAGCCGCCCGCCCGCCGTAGCTGGCCGGTACGCTGCCCCGGTAGAAACTCATATCCTGCACCACGTCGGGGTTGAAAACCGACATAAATCCCAGCAGGTGCGAGGCATTGAACAGGGGCGCATCGTCCAGCAAAATCAGGTTTTGATCGGCGTTGCCGCCCCGCACATTGAAACCCGTGGAAGCCTCGCCCACATTGCTCACGCCCGGCAAAAACTGCACGCTGCGCAAAACGTCGACTTCGCCAAGCAGCGTGGGCAGCTGTTTCAGCGTTCTGATGGAGAGTGTTGTGAGGCCTACAGCCGGGCTGCGCAGCTGCTGGCCAGGCTGGGAAGCCGTCACAACTGTCTCGCGCAGAAGCGTGATGCGCTCGGCCAGCCCAAACGTCATGGCCACATCGGCCCGCACCGTCAGGGTTCGCTGCTGGATCTCGAAACTCTGGTGCGACACCTGCACGGTTTGGGTACCTTTGGGCAGCAGCAACGAAAAATATCCCGCCGAATCCGTAACCGTTCCCAAGCCAATATCCAGCAGCAACACCGACGCGCCAACGACCGGCCCCTCGGTTTGGTCGTTGCGTACGTAGCCCGTCAGCCGGAAGCGGGACTGGGCATAAATAGTGATGGATGAGACAGCAATAAGTATAGATACAAGAAAAAATAACCGCATATTTTATTTATATTTCATGCGCCGTAAAGCCCTTCGTCGATAATAGAATATCCAAAAAAACTACCTGTGTTCTTGTAGCCAAAATAGGTTTTGTACAAGTATAAATTTGCAAACCCGGCTAAATGTACCAATTTTTATTAGCTTTTCACGGGCTACACCAAATTTATCACTGACATCCTGTCCCTGAACTATTTTTCTTCTGCCACGCTGATTGATACTGTTTTAACGCAACTGCTTAGGTTGCGCCCACGTGTAAGGGTTGCGTATTTATGACCCCGTGTGTGCCGCCTGGATGGAAAAGAACATGCCAGGTATTCTGGCTACTCTGTTGGCACAGGAATGCAACGTCTTACCGCATTCAGCCGGGGTTTAACTGCTCTGCCGGGCAGGGCGGGCAGGCCCGTGTGCAGGAAGCCAAATCTTTTCTGGGTAAATAGTTTGGGGTTTGTGGTTTGTGATACGTAGTTTGGAGCCGTTTTCGGGCATAGCCTGCCAGGACTGAGCGCGTCAGTACCGGCATCATCCGTATCTTAAAACCACAGACATAACCTTGGAATCGATATTCTCAACGTCAAAGCGAAAGTTGCTCCTCGAAGTAGCCTGGGAAGTGTGCAACCAGGTTGGCGGCATTTATACCGTGATTCGCTCCAAAGTACCGGCCATGGTCGAGAAATGGGACGATAACTACGTGGCCCTTGGCCCTTATTTTCCACAACGGGCAGCCGCCGAGTTTGAACCCATTACCGAACCCGACGAAACCGAAATCGGGCAAACCGTTCGGAAGATGCGGCAGATGGGCTATGGCATCGAGTATGGCTATTGGCTCGTAACGGGTCGGCCGCGCGTGGTACTGTTCGACATTGCCTCGTTCAGGGCCGATCAGCTCAATGAAGTAAAAGGGTTGCTCTGGCAAAACCACCAGCTTTCGACACTCAACGTCGAAGAACTGGTCGACCAGACCATTGCGTTTGGCGAAATGGTCCGGCAGTTTATTACCCTGCTGGCCGCCGACCATGCCAAACGGGTTGACTTTGTGGCCCATTTCCACGAATGGATGGCCAGCACCGGCCTGCCCGACCTGCGCCGGGACAACGTGAAGGTGGCCACGGTGTTTACGACCCACGCCACCATGCTTGGCCGCTACCTGGCCCAGAACGAGCCGGGCTTCTATAGCAAACTGCCGTTTTTCGACTGGCAACGCGAAGCCCGGCATTATGGCATTGAAACCCAGGCAACCATCGAGCGGCTGTCGGCCCTGCAGGCGCACGTGTTCACCACCGTTAGCGACGTAACCGCCCGAGAGTGCGCGGTTTTTCTGGGTCGAAACCCCGACTTAGTCCTGCCCAACGGCCTGAATATTACCCGCTTTGCCGCCGTTCACGAATTTCAGAATCTGCACGTCCGCTATAAGCAGAAAATTCACGAGTTCGTGATGGGTCATTTTTTCCAGAGCTATTCCTTCGATCTGGAGAAAACTCTGTACTTTTTCACGTCGGGCCGGTTTGAGTTTACCAACAAGGGCTACGACCTCACGCTCGAAGCCCTTGCCCGGCTCAACTATCGGATGCGGGAAGCCCGCATGGATATGACGGTGGTGATGTTTATGGTTACCAAGCAGCCCTACACGTCCATCAATCCCGAAGTGCTGCATTCGCGTGCCCTGCTCAACGAAATTCAGGAAACCTGCGAAAACATCGAAAAACAGGTTGGGGAGCGGCTCTTCCAGGCGGCCGCTTCAGACCAGGGAATTGCCCTACCTGACCTGAATAATTTTGTGGATGAATACTGGCGGCTGCGACTCCGCCGGACGGTGCAAAGCTGGAAAACAAAGCGGTTGCCCCACTTTGTAACGCACAACTTAGTGCAGGAAGATGACATGACACGCTTCATCCGCCAGGCCAACTTGGTGAATAATGAGTTCGACCGGGTTAAAATCGTCTATCACCCCGATTTCATTGCTTCCACCAACCCGCTGTTTGGGTTAGACTACAGCCAGTTTGTGCGGGGTTGCCACCTCGGCGTGTTTCCGAGCTACTACGAGCCGTGGGGCTATACGCCCTTAGAGTGCGTGGTGCGGGGTATTCCAACCGTCACCAGCGATCAGTCGGGCTTTGGCGATTTTATCATGCAAATCATGCGTGACTACGAGAGCCGGGGCATCTACGTGATTAACCGCCGGACGCAGAATTTCAACGAAGCCGCCGACCAGCTGGCCAACGTTTTGTTTAAGTTTGTGAAAATGGCCCAGCGCGACCGCATTGCCCAGCGCAACCGGGTCGAAAGTATTGCCGAAGTTTTTGACTGGAGCAACCTGCGTTCTTATTACGACACGGCGCACGACCTGGCCCTGAAAAAAAGGAAACCGTGACCAAAATCGGCATTGTCAACGTGTCGGACCGGGCCAGTGCGGGGGTTTATGAAGACATCCCCGGCAAAGCCGTGGTTGCACTGCTAACCGACTGGCTGACGGGCGACTGGCAACCGGTTTATCGGATTGTTGCCGATGAGCAGGACCAGCTTGAGGAAACCCTGACTGAACTGGCCGACCAGGAAAATTGCTGTTTGGTGATAACGACGGGCGGTACCGGCCCCGCCCCGCGCGACGTGACACCCGAAGCCACCCAGGCCGTTTGCCAGAAGATGTTGCCCGGTTTCGGTGAGCTTATGCGGCAGGAAAGCCTTAAATACGTGCCAACGGCCATCCTCTCGCGGCAAACGGCGGGTATCCGCAACCAAACGCTTATCCTGAATCTGCCCGGCAGGCCCACGGCTATCGGACAGTGCTTATCGGCAGTTTTTCCGGCCATTCCCTACTGCATTGACCTCATCGGCGGTCCCTACCTGACCACCGATGCCACCAAAATGAACGTCTTTCGACCAAAGACGTAGCCTGGGCTTCAGCGCGGCAAACTAATTTTTCCCATCGACACCGTTGGAACGCCCTGCCGGTTTCCAAACGAGGTAGGGCTACCCATCAGGCATTCGTTGGCCAGCACGGCAAACAACACGGCTTCTTTGGCATTGCCGTCGATGCCGAGCACATCCGTCCGGTCAAAGGTGCAGCCGGGCAACAGCCGTTCAATGGCGCTCGTCAGAACAGGGTTGTGCATACCGCCCCCGCTCATGAATATGTGGTAGGTCTGGCCGGGTTCGATCACCCGCGCAATGGCCCCGGCAATGGTGTCGACACTGAACTGAACAAGGGTTGCCATCAGATCGACTGGGTCAATGTTTGTTGTTTGGCTACTGGTTTGGGCATCTTCCACATAAACTGCGTTGAACACTTCCGGGCCGGTGGTTTTGGGGAAGGGGGCACTGAAAAACGGATTATCTTTCAGTGCCCGCAGCAGGGAGACATTCACGGTGCCACGGGCCGCAAACCGTCCGTTTTCGTCGAATGCTTTGTTGAAAAGCCGCCGGGCATAGGCATCCAGCAGGGTGTTTCCCGGCCCGGTATCGGTGGTAAAAACAGCCCCGGCATCCTGATTAGCGGGGAGGTAAGTAAAATTAGCAATTCCGCCCATATTGAGCAGAATACGATTTTCACCGGCTTTGGCGAACATAAAATAATCGCCGTAAACGGCCAGCGGAGCACCCTCGCCCCCCAGCGCGATGTGCTTTTGCCGAAAATCGCTAAGGGTGATAATGCCGGTTGTGGCCGCCACGTGATCGCCGTCGCCAATCTGGAGCGTGGCGTTGGGAAACTTAGCCTGCCCGTGCTGTCGTTTAGGCGCATGATACACGGTTTGGCCATGACTCGCCACGATGTCTACGGCATCGGGCCGAACGCCCCACGCCCCAAGACTATCCAGAATGAGTTGCCCGTGCAGAGAGCCAATGTAGGGGTTCAATAAACAAAGCGACTCAAATTCTATTTCCTTTTTGGCGAAGATGGTCCGAATATCCGTTTTCAATTCTTCATTGTAGGGCACGGTTGTGAACCGTTCAAGCACTACGTTTGTGGCGGGACCGCTGCCCGACACCCGACATAGGGCAATATCGAGACCGTCGAGCGAGGTGCCCGACATAAGACCAATGATCCGGCGTTCGGGTTGGCGGGCAATGGCATATAGCCGTTCAATGTAGGGGTTCATGGCAACGTGGGTATCTGGCAAATGTATCTAATTCATCCCGAACGTTCGCAGGAACGAGCGCAACCGCATGGAATTCTGGGGCGACGAGCAATTTTCTTTTTTCGAGAGTATTCTTTTTCTGGCACTGGGTCATACCGTGCAGGTCATCGAAGCCCAGTTTCTGTCGGGGGGCAACATCAGCACGGCCGCGCAGGTTTTTTCGTCGGAAGGCGTATTTTTTGTGAAGTGGAACCACGCCGAACCAGATTCGGCGGCTCCCATCGGCATGTTCGAGGCCGAAGCACGCGGTCTGGACCTGCTTCGCCACACCGATGCCCTGCTGGTGCCACAGGTAATTGGCTACGGACGGCAGTTAGACAAATCCTACCTGATTCTCGATTACATCGACACGGGCGGGCCCGGCCCTGACTACGCCGAAACGCTGGGCCAGTCGCTGGCTGTAATCCATTCGCACACCCAACCCCTGTTTGGACTGAATTTCCCGAACTACATCGGTTCGTTACCCCAAACTAATACGCCCACCGCCAGCGGGATCGACTTTTTCTTTGAGCAGCGGCTGCTGCCCCAGGCGGGGCTGGCACTGTATAAAGGACTGCTCTCCAAAACGGCCTATGATGCCCTGTTCCGGCTTCGCGAGCGTTTGCCCAATATGCTGCCCAACGAGCGGCCCGCCCTGCTCCACGGCGATCTGTGG
This sequence comes from Spirosoma sp., assembly GCA_043750915.1. GTDB lineage: Bacteria > Bacteroidota > Bacteroidia > Cytophagales > Spirosomataceae > Spirosoma. Next base: position 6,303 of record JAYVAP010000688.1, read on the forward strand.
TCGGGCAACGTACTGATTTCTGAGCAAGGACAGCCCGCCCTGATCGACCCGGCGGTGTATTATGGCTTTCGCGAGGCCGACCTTGCCCAGACCCGGCTATTTGGTGGTTTCGACCAGCGGTTTTATGATGCCTACGACGAGACATTCCCCCTCCACCCTGGATTTGAGGAGCGCGTGGCCATCTACAATCTCTACCCGCTGCTGGTTCACGTGAATCTGTTTGGCTCCGGCTACGTTAGTGGCGTGGAACGGGTGTTGAATCGATTTTAACAGCCGTACATTTATGGAAATTACTTCTTTTGAGCAGTTCGAGCTGAACCGCCAGTTGCTGAACGCCGTTGCCGATGCCGGCTATACCGAGCCGACACCCATTCAGCAAAAAACCATTCCATTGAGTTTGGGCAACCACGATGTGCTGGGTATTGCCCAAACCGGAACCGGTAAAACAGCCGCTTACCTGCTGCCGCTGCTCATGAAAGTGAAGTATGCGCAGGGACATAACCCGCGTGCCCTGATCCTGGCCCCCACGCGCGAGCTGGCGATGCAGATCAACGAAGCCATCGCGCAGCTGGCTAAATACACCGACCTGCGCCACGTGGCTCTCTACGGCGGACTCGGTCCAAAAGCCCAGATTGAAAAACTCCGCCAGGGTATCGACATTGTGGTGGCCACGCCCGGCCGACTGATGGACCTCTACCGGTCGGGGGAGCTGGTGATGAAAGAAATCCGAACGATGGTGATGGACGAAGCCGATAAGATGATGGATATGGGGTTCATGCCCCAGATTCGGTCTATTCTGGAGGTGATTCCGTCGAAACGTCAGAATCTGCTGTTTTCGGCCACTTTTGGCGGGCGGGTGGAGCGGCTGTCGGGCGAGTTTCTGGAAGCACCCATCAAAATTGAAGTGACACCCCAGGCCTCCACCGCCACCATGGTTAATCAGGTGTTGTATGAAGTGCCCAACTTCCGCACCAAAATAAACCTGATCGAGTTTCTGGTCAGAAAAGAAGCATTTCAGCGGGTCATCATCTTTGCCCGCACCAAAGGCACCGCCGATAATATCTACAAGTTTCTGGCCCGTAAAGTCATCGACCCGGCCCGGGTTCGGGTTATTCATGCCAACAAAGGCCAGAACACCCGCATCAACGCCATGGAAGCCTTCCGGGAAGGTAATATTCAGGTGCTGGTATCGACCGACGTGGCCGCCCGGGGCATCGACATCGTTGAGGTCAGCCACGTTGTTAACTTCGATGTGCCGCTGATCTACGAAGATTACGTGCATCGCATTGGTCGAACGGGCCGCGCCAACCAGACTGGCGAAGCCGTTACGTTTATGACCATGGCCGAAGCCTATCACGTGCAGAAAATTGAGCGCATCATTCGCATGACCATCCCGCGCGAACCAATTCCGAGGGCAGTAGAACAAACCGAAACCCCCGCCGAAGAGCAACAGGCGATGCTGCGCGAAATAGATGACCAGCGCCGGAAAGAAGACCCAACGTTTCTGGGGGCTTTTCATGAGAAAAAGGGCCGAACAGCCACCGCTGGCAAAGGCCCCCTAAAAGCCAAACCAAAACTACCAGGCACTAAAAAACCGGCTTCCCGGACCGCAGGACCACGCTCGGGCACGAGTCGGCCCCGGGCGGGAACAAAGACGGGCACAAAGGCCGGTGGAGCCAAACGAAGCGGCTCCCGGAGCGGACAGCGGTAATTGCCGATTAATGTACTAACCTGGGTTTCCGTTTCGTTCTACCGGAACATAGACCAGACAGTAGGTTGATTACTATGGAGATTCGGAAAAATCTGATGCAATGGAGTTTGGTTGTTCTGCCGCTACTGGCCGTAGCTCAGCCGAAACAACTTATCACGTCAGCGCGCGCCGGCGACTCAACGTTGCCATCTGGCAGTAGTCTCTCCGTTACAGTCGAGCAAAGGCAAGTTGCCGAAGACAGGCCTGAAACAACCCCGACAGATGAGCTGACGGAGACATCCCTGAACG
>JAYVAP010000689.1:0-2767 GCA_043750915.1 Spirosoma sp.
TAACCACCCGGATGCTATCGGTAGTGAGGGTTGTCACAGTCAGTTTGTTGTCTTTAATATAATCGGCAATCTGCTGATTTTCTGTCCGCACGCTCACAATGCGTAAATCATAGCGCACGGGAGCATACTGGGGCAGCAACAGCGATCCAATGCGCCCGCCATCTGAGTAAGAAGGCACCAGCACAAAGCCTTCTTCGCCCCGTTTCAGGTTAAGAATTCCCGCGTATCGGCCCAGCGTAAGGCCCGTTGTTTTCTCGCCGTTCAGCGTAACCGTTGCCGGGACGTTACCCGCGCTGTCGGTACTGTCGACCAAAACGCCATCCAGCCGACGGGTTGTGTAGTGGTAACGCACTTCGTCACCCAGTCTGGGGACCTGTCCGGTGGGCACCGCTTTGGTCCGAACAAAATAAAGGCCCTGCTCCGTTTTAGTCGGTGTGAGGTTATTCTGCTTAATATACAGGTCAATTTCAGCTTCGTTTTCACGTTTCTTCCGGCTGTTCAGGGCTTCGCCGGGTTGCTGGCATGATGCCAGAAAGCCAGCGGTGATCAGCCCAAGAAGGGTCCAACAGCAAAAGTCTGATATACGATTCATAGTTTCGTTTTACATGGCTCATCGGGAGCCGGTTTGCATTAAGAACGAAGAAGAACAAGGTCTGCGTTTATCGGCATCCCTGATTGTTTGCTCTACCGCTGAACCAAAATCCCGGAGCCACTCCGGCAGGGAGGCACTCCGGGATTTTTTTGGATTGAACGGGTGATTGCTTTTCAGATGTGTCTCTACGTACGATTACGGCATAAACCTATCCCCGACAAACACGACCCGTATGATTGTGGCGGTTAGCGGCCCGGCTGGCCCATTTCCGGCTGCGGCATCCCTGGCTGGCCCATCCCCGGCTGTCCTTTCTGGATGTCGATCAGTTCGATATCGAACAGCAGCACCGAGTTAGGGGCAATGCCCTGGTTGCCCCGCTGACCGTATGCCAGCGTGGAGGGAATGATAAGCGTGGCTTTTTCGCCCTTGTGCATTTTCATAACGCCTTCTTCCCAACCCGGAATCACCATGCCAACGCCCACCTGAAACTGAGCGGGCTTACCACCCGACTGGGGGTTGGTCCGCGAACTGTCGAACACCTTTCCATCCAGCAGTTTACCCGTATAATGCACCTGCACGGCATCGCCCCGGTTGGGGGTTGGCCCGCTACCCGGCTGCGTGACCACGTAGTAAACGCCCGATGCAGTTTTTTGTACTTTGCCGGTCAGGCCATTTTTAGCCACGTAGGTTTCGATGATTTTGGCATCAATGCCTTTTTGCTTTTCCATCTCGGCCGCCTGCGTTTTTTTATACTCTCCCTCCGACTGCACGTTGACTACCTTCACGGCGATACCAATATCGGTACCTTTCTTTACGCCCGGTGGCAGGGGCTGCGAGGCTTTGGTAAACAGCGAATCGGCACTAACGTAGAACGTGGCACTATCCCCTTTGCCCAGCATGGTTAGCCCTTCTTCATAAGAACCTTTAAAGGGTGGAACCTGCAACAGCATCTGAAAAGGTGCGCCTTCTTTGTGCGTGTCGCGCAGCACCGAATCCTTCTCGTTCATCAGCGTCAGGTGGAGCGTCATAATGTCGCCAACTTTACCTTTTCGAGTGCCCTCTGCCTGCTCGTGCATTTTGTATTTCAGGCCGGATTCTGTTACCTGTACGCGGTTTTTGCCGCAGGCCGCTGCAACAGCGACGATCAGGGCGGCTTTCCCCAAATTTTTAAGAGACATGAGAAATTATTGGTTTATACTGATTTTTAAATTGTTTCCAGCAACTGCTGCCGGTACTGGGGCAACACGGCCAGGAGCTTGCGCTCGGTTTCGGCCAGCGACAGTTTTGAGCGCCCGCCGGCTGCATTGCGGTGCCCGCCACCGTTGAAATGGGTATTGGTCAGATCACGCACCGAAAAATCGCCGACCGACCGAAACGACAGCCGAATCTCGTCGCCCCGGTCGATGAGGATGGCAGCTGCCACCACACCTTCGATAGCAAGCGCGTAGTTAACCATGCCTTCGGTGTCGCCGGTTTTGGAGTGATAGCGTTTCAGTTCAGCCTCGGTCAGGGTAATATAGGCGAACCTGAAATCGGGCAGCACCTTCAGTTTTTCGTTCAGCACGTAGCCCAGCATCCGAAACTTATCGAGCGATACATTATCAAAAATACGCCGGTGAATGCGGCTCACATCAATGTTGAGGTCCAGCAGCTGAGCGGCCATGCGGTGAACATCGCCGGTGGTGTTGGCATGGCGGAACGAGCCGGTATCGGTCATCAGTCCGGCATACAAACACTCGGCCATGGGAACATCGAGCAAAGCTATATCGCCCAGGGCGGTAATCAGCCGGAAAACGAGCTGGGCAGTAGCAGCAGCGGTGGTATCCCAGAGCGTCAGGTCGGCAAAGGATTCGGGTTCGAGGTGGTGATCGATCATGACCTTGCGGGCACGCGCCTGCCGCACCATTGGGGCCAGCTCTTTGATGCGGTCGAGGGCCGAAAAATCGAGACAAAAAATAAGGCTGGCTTCGTCCATCAACTGACTGACGGCCGACCGGTTTTTTTCATCAAAGGCAACAACGGTTTCGTTACCCGGCATCCAATGCAGGTTCTGGGGGTAGTCCGTTGGGGTCACCACCGTTACCCGATGGCCCTTTTTGCGGAGGTAAGCAGCCAGGCCCAACGACGACCCCATGGCATCGGCATCGGGGTTTTGGTGGGTTGTAATCAGTATGG
>JAYVAP010000690.1:0-3270 GCA_043750915.1 Spirosoma sp.
AACGCCGCCACGGGGGGAAAGTAGGTGCCGCCATAGAACGGCTCGAGCGTGGGCGTGAGGAACACGCTCATGGGCCAGCCGCCGCTGCCCGTGGTGGCCTGCACGAAAAGCATGTAGACGCGGTCCACGTCGGGGCGCTCTTCGCGGTCCAGTTTGATGGAGATGAAATGCTCATTGAGAATACGCGCGATGTGCTCCTGCTCAAACGATTCGCGCTCCATCACGTGGCACCAGTGGCAGGCCGAATAGCCAATACTGACCAGCATGGGTTTGTCTTCGGCGATGGCCCGATTCAGGGCTTCTTCGCCCCAGGGGTACCAGTCGACGGGGTTATTGGCGTGTTGCAGCAGATAAGGGCTGGTTTCAGACTGGAGTTTATTGGGCATAATAAATTTGTTTGTGTTAACCAGATAACGCAAAGTAGCCGTGGCTGGTTAAGGCTATCCAACTATTTTTTATAGCCCGACAGTGAATCAGCTGCCTTTTCAGACAGGCAGCACGCGACAACCTCGCCCTAACGAATTTTGATGGTGTAGGAAACAGCCGGCAAAACCGGAAACAGGGAAACCGACTGCAAACGCGGTGCTCCGTTTTGCAGGGCTAACTGATAGAAAAATGGGTTTCGGCGGTTGTAGGCATTATACAGGCCAAACTCAAAGGTACTATCCCACCGCCGGTGTTTTTTGTGGTGCTGGGCCGAAATATCCAGCCGGTGGTAAGGGATCATCCGGAAGGCATTACGGTCGCTCTGCGTGTACAACAGCTGATTGGCTGGCGGAGAAAATGCCCTGCTAAACGTCAGCTCCGGTGTTTGATAAGCCAGGATGGGTAAGGTTACCGCCTGTCCCGTGCCGTAAACCCAGTTGGTGCTCAGCGTCCAGCGCGTACTTAGCCGATAGGTCAGCGTTAGCGAAATGTCGTGCCGCCGGTCGAAATTGGGGAAAAACCAGCGTCCCCGATTCAGATCGGAAAATTGCTGCTCGCTCCGGGCCAGGGTATAGCCTAACCAGCCCGAGAGGTATTTACCCTGTTTTTCCAGCATCACCTCTAAGCCATAGGCCCGCCCACGGCCCACCGTTACCAGATCAGTAAAAGAAGGCGTTTCGGCAAAGCCAAACTGAATAACATCGGTGGAGCCAACGCCATCTTTGTAGCTGATGATATTACGGAATTTTTTGTAATACGCTTCCGAACTGAATAAAAACGGGCTTCCGCCGACGTTGAATCGCTTAAAAAAACCAACCGACACCTGCTGGGCCGTAGCCGGTGCAATGCCCAGCGAAGCCGGAAACAATAAATCCAGCGGAATACCAATGCCCGGATTACTCAGCAAGTGAATGGGTTGCTGCATCCGGCTGTAAGACAACTTCAGCGACGACGATTCTGTCAACTGCCGGGTGAGGGTAAGCCGTGGTTCGGGCGAGAAAAATACCCGCTCCGGGTTAGCAAACAGGCTCAGGCGGGCACCCAGACTTATGCTCATCCGGGGCGTGAGGGGAAAGGTGCTTTGCCAGAAAAGAGCAACAAAATGGTTGGTTAGTTCGCGCCCGCCCGACAGACTGCTTCGCGCCGTGTCGAGTTGAAAAGTTAAGCGACCCGGATTGAAAAACTGCAGGTTATAATGAATACCCCAAACGTGCTCGGCTCGGGCGGTGCGCCGGTTCACCGATGCTTTCAGGTAATAGTCGGTGAGGCCGGTTTTGAAATTTGTTCGCTGAATAAAATCCTGATCTTTTGTTTCTACGTTTACCCGCATCTGATAGGCCGAATAGCCCACTTCGGTTTGCAGGTCAGTTTGCGGGTTCGGCGCATACTGCCACTGCACACCGCTCAGGTTGTTGCGCCAGCGAAAATCGGTTTTAGATTCAGTGGTTAAATTGTTTTGGTTATAGCGCAGCGCATCCTGATCCAAATGGCCAAAAACGGTGAGCTGCTGGTTCTTTCTGAGCTTAAACAATAACTTACTGTCTAAGTCATAGAACGAGAAATTGGGGATGGGTGCGTCGGGATTGGGAAGCAGCAAAAGATGCAGAAAGCTGTGCCGGGCCGCTACCAGCAGCGAGACCTTGTCTTTCACCACCGGCACACCCACCATCAGGCGGGCCGCCAGAAAGCCGATGCTGGCACTCAACTCCGTTTTTTGTAGGCTTGCCGTTCGGGTACTCACGTCGAGCACCGACGACAGCCGACCGCCATACCAGGCCGGAAAGCCGCCTTTGGTCAGGACGGCCCGCTGCAGGATGTCGGGGTTGTAGGGCGTTAGTAGCCCAAGCAGGTGACTGCTGAAATAAAGGGATGCGCCGTTGAGCAACAGCAGGTTCTGGTCTGAGCTGCCCCCCCGAACGTACATGGCCGAACTGCCTTCGGCCAGTGTTTTAACGCCCGGTGTCAGCATCAGGGCTTTTACAATGTCTTTCTCGCCCAGCATAGACGGGAGGTCCTGCAGTTGCTGGTGTGTGAGTTCCTGCGTGCCCATCTGCACACTGTTGACCCGCTCGGTATAGCCCGTTCCCTTGACGACTACTTCCGCTAAAAGTCGTGCCTGCCGCGTGAGCATCACGGTAAGCAGGGTGTCGCGTAGCAGGAAAAACTCCTGCTCAAAAGAATTATAATCGGTGTGCGTTAAGCGTATTTTCAGCTCGCCCATTTCGTTTTTGAAACGAATGGTGCCGTCTTTACCCGTAAAATGGGGACGCTGATTGCTCGGGAGCCGCACCGTTACCTCGCTCAGGGGTTGCTTGGTCAGGCTATCGCTTATCCGCAACTCGACCCGGATTTCCTGGGCCTGACAGAAAGACAAACCCCAGAAAAACAACGGGATAAGCCAGTAATTTTTCATTGGAGATAGACAGTTTTTACCTCCGACTGGAGGAAAGCCCCGAACAGGCCGAGGCCATTTTCGATATTGGTAAACTCGGGCACAATGCCCCGAAAGCCGAACAGTACGGCTGCTTCGCCCGTTTGGAGCGTATCTTTGATCAGCCAGCTCATCCGCATATATCGATCCGTGCTGTTATCCATTGTGATCAGGCGAAACAAAACTTCACTCGATACACGACCAAAAGCCCATGTTTGCGCGTAGAATATATGGCCCGAACGCCTGATGGTGCGGGGGTCCCGCAGGGAGTTGGCAACGAGGATGGCATAACCAAGGGTATCGCCCGGCGGCCCCACATTTTGCCAGTCCGCATAAATATTCCAGTCAATGTCGCCTACTTGTTTGGTCTCAATATTTTTGAGCACTGCCGCCCGGCCCGGAACCCGGCAGGT
>JAYVAP010000691.1:0-2912 GCA_043750915.1 Spirosoma sp.
CAGCGTTGATGGCAACACCATTATGGGTGCGGCAACGGGCCAGTCTGGCACCGACTGGATGGGCATGGCCTCGTCGGCTATGGCAGATGGTAAGCTCGACATGAACGATCTGATGCGCGTGATGAGCGGCCAGCCCGGTGGTCAGCAAGGGGGCGGAGGAGGTCTTGGCGGTATGCTGGGCGGCCTGTTTGGTGGTCGCTAAAGTCCCATAAAAATAAGTGCCGGAACGCCGGAATGCCGGAACGCCCGGCAGAGAAACCAACATCTGCCCGTGGCAGACAACGGTTTTTCTGCCGGGCGTTTTTGGCTATTGCGCCCATTGCGGGTGGTGTCAAACTCTGCCACGAGTGAGTAAGTACGTGGTTTGCAAGCGCCATTCCGGCCCCTTTCGGTGATGTTTTCTGCCAATCTGACAGCAAAAACCCAATTTGCGCCAACTGGCATTTGGATTGATAGAGCAGTGATGTGTGTGAGAACGCATAACTACAGCAAACAAAGGATCTAAACCATACTTCAGGGCAGTAATCATGGGAAAAATAATTGGTATTGACTTAGGCACCACGAACTCGTGCGTAGCCGTAATGGAAGGTAACGAGCCGGTCGTGATCCCCAATTCGGAAGGAGCACGGACGACTCCCTCGGTCGTTGCATTTATGGACAATGGCAATGGTGAGCGTAAAGTGGGCGCACCCGCCAAACGTCAGGCCATCACCAACCCGAAAAACACAATTTCCTCCATTAAGCGTTTCATGGGAAAGCGCTACAGTGAGGTGACAAACGAAATTAAAAACGTTGCCTACGACGTGGAAAGCGGGCCAAACTCGACCCCCCGCGTTCGCATCGGCGACCGTCAATATACCCCGCAGGAGTTGTCGGCACTGATTCTGCAAAAGATGAAGCAGACCGCCGAGGATTATCTGGGCCAACCCGTAACGGAAGCCGTTATTACGGTACCTGCTTATTTCAACGATGCTGAGCGGCAGGCCACCAAAGAAGCCGGTGCCATTGCGGGTTTGGATGTGAAGCGGATCATTAACGAGCCAACGGCTGCTGCATTGGCCTATGGACTGGATAAAACCAACGTAGACCAGAAAATTGCGGTCTTCGATCTCGGTGGCGGTACCTTCGATATTTCAATTCTGGAACTCGGCGACGGTATTTTTGAAGTGAAAGCCACCGACGGCGACACCCACCTGGGGGGCGACGATTTCGATCAGGTTATTATCGATTGGCTGGCCGACGAGTTCAAAAAAGACGAAGCCATCGACCTGCGTCTGGACCCTATGGCCCTGCAACGCTTGAAAGAAGCCGCCGAAAAAGCCAAAGTTGAACTCTCCAGTGCCAACGCAACGGAAATCAACCTGCCCTATATCATGCCCGTAAATGGCATTCCCAAACACTTAGTGAGGACGTTGAGCCGGGCGAAGTTCGAGCAACTGGCCGATTCGCTTATTCAGCGCTCGCTGGAACCCTGCCGCCGGGCACTCAAAAATTCCGGTTTGTCGGCCAGCCAGATCGATGAGGTGATTTTGGTAGGCGGTTCAACCCGGATTCCGAAAGTGCAGGACGAAGTAGAGAAACTGTTTGGCCGGAAGCCTTCTAAAGCCGTTAACCCCGACGAAGCTGTGGCCGTGGGTGCCGCCATTCAGGGTGGGGTATTAACGGGTGAGGTGAAGGATGTCTTGCTGCTGGACGTTATCCCGCTGTCGCTCGGTATTGAAACGATGGGTGGCGTGTTTACCAAGATGGTGGATGCAAACACGACTATTCCGAGCAAGAAAGTAGAAACCTACTCAACCGCTTCGGACAATCAGCCAAGCGTGGAGATCAACATTTTGCAGGGCGAGCGGCCCATGGCGCAGCAAAACCGCCAGCTGGGACGGTTTATCCTCTCCGATATTCCGCCCGCACCACGGGGTGTTCCCCAAATCGAGGTAACCTTCGATGTGGATGCCAACGGTATTCTGAACGTAACGGCCAAGGATAAAGGCACGGGTAAAGAGCAGAAAATCAGGATCGAAGCATCGAGCGGCCTGACCGAAGCCGAAATCAACCGGATGCGCGAAGAAGCCAAAGCCAACGAAACGTCTGACAAAGCTGAGCGCGAAACAGTGGAGAAAGTCAATGCGGCCGACTCCATGCTGTTCCAGACCGAAAAGCAACTCAAGGAATATGGCGACAAGCTGACTCCGGTCAATAAAACGGCTATTGAAGAGGCCCTGGTTACCCTGCGCACGGCCCATGCATCGCGCGATGCAGCCGCCATCGACTCGGCACTCGAAGCCCTCAACGCAGCCTGGGCCACGGCCTCGACCGACATGTATAACACCACGGGCGGTGCAGATGGCGACCCCATGGCGGGAGCTGGTTTCGACGGCGGCAATGCCAACCCCGGCAACGGGCAGGGACAGCCCGCCGGCGACAATGTCTCGGATGTGCCGTATGAAGAAGTAAAATAAAAAAGTTAATGCATTGAAAAAATCTCCGCCCGGTTTATTCCGGCGGAGATTTTTGTTTGTCAACCCGAAGGATTCGTCCGCAGAAACAGCCAGCCCGGTTTGGCAAATGGCATCGTTCGTGGCCAAAAACGGCATGGCCCGCCCGGCTGTGTGATGAACGGCTTGGCAACGGCTCAACGAACCCCTTACTTTGTGCCAGTATTTACCTGTCGGTCCATCCCTTGCTCACTGTCGCCAACCTCACCAAAGCCTACACCGGTCGCACCGTTCTGACTGTGCCCGACCTGCACCTGCCGCCCGGCATCCACTACTTTCGGGGTGGCAACGGCTCGGGAAAAACCACCTTTTTCAGGACGGTGGCGGGGCTGTTGCCATTTTCGGGCCACATCACCCTCGATGGGCAGTACGAAATCAGCCGCCACCCGGTGCCCTACCGAATGCGGGTCAACTATG
>JAYVAP010000692.1:0-2907 GCA_043750915.1 Spirosoma sp.
CGAATCAGGGTTGTCGGTAGTGGCTTTTCGATCTCGAAGTGGGCAAATTGCTGACCGGCATGAACGCCCGCGTCGGTTCGTCCGCTGCCAACTAAGGCCACGGGTTCGCGCAAAAGGGTTGTCAGGGCGGTTTCCAGCACTTCCTGCACGGTTAGGCCGTTGTGTTGTCGTTGCCAGCCGTGGTAGCGTGTGCCCCGGTAGGCCAGTTCAAGAAAATAGCGCATAACCGTAAAAGTACGAAAGCCAGCCTACACGCAGCAACGGTAGAGGGCTTTGGATGCCAGACAACGTGTCTAAACCCAAAGCCCCCGTATCAAAAAGAGGAAAGAACGCAACGGCACTACCTAAGATAAGCTGTTGGTAGCTTCGCTGATTACGTATACAGGTATAACCCGTTTATACCAATAGAGTTTTAAATGATGCCAATAATATATGGTAGCGTTTCGCCCATTCTGCCCTTGAAAACAGGGTAGTTGTTGCTGCGTTATAGTCGACCAACTTCATACTGCAACTCATCGGCCAGTTGCCGCAGCCGGTCTATATTGGGTGCGGGGGAGGGCAGTTGCTGGCTGACAAACGCCTTGACCTCCCACACCTCGAGCACGTCTTTGAGGGCAGTTTCGCGGTTGGGAATGTCGGCGTGGTCGGCAGTGATCAACAGGGTCCCTTTTATTTTCACCTGATTATAGACCCGTCGGCTGCAGATGCCGGTGCTTTGCAGCAACAGCACATACAGTTTTCCATCGGCAATATCGAACCAGTTTCTAACAAACTGCCCGATGAGCAGTGCCCCCGGAAACGTAAAGTCGTCAGCGGCTTCAAATGCCCGGTAATGACCATCGGGCAGCGTGGGCAGGTGCATGGCAGGTAGCCGGTGCAGAAACTCGGCCTGCTGATGCCGCTGACTATACTCGCCAAACTGCGACTCCATGACCACCGAAATGGTGGGGGCTACTGATTGTGCTGATTGCGTCGGGTGCGCACTTTGGGCGTGGCCATCATATACATTGTTGAACGACATCGCGGACGCGCTACGCGACATATCCCGGCGGCTGTCCGAGGTCCGGCTGTCCGAGGTCCGGCTGTCCGGTTGTTGACCAAAAAGCCGGTCGACGGGTGAGTTGGGCTGTGCGGGCCGGAAAGATGGACCACGCTGGCCTACACTATCGGATGGTACATCAGCGGGTCGTTCCGGCGACCGGATAACGGGTGGAGTGGGAGTGGAGCGGGGCGTAGCCGATGCACTCTCGCGGGTTGGCGCGTGTGTTTGGTAGTACTTATTCAGCACCGATGCCAGCGGTTGCGGTTCCGGCTGAACAACGCCGGGCTGGGCAAACACATCCGGGAAGTCGGGATGCTGAAATGGGTCATCCGTGTCGGCATCCACGAGCTTGCCGTCGGAGCGAATGGCGGGGCCATCAGGCTGGTGTTCGGCTCGGGTTCGAGGGTCGGGGGCTCTGGCCGACTGCCCAAGCGGGATGCTCAGGTTGGGTGTTTCGCGCAGTTTACGCAGGTCCTGCCGGGTTAGGAGTTCGATGGTGGTGTTGAAGGCTTTAGCAATAGCCTGTATATTCTGCTGATTCGGGTTAGCGCGAGCCTCTTCATAAGCACCTAACAGCGAACGTTTTATGTTTATCTTTCGGGAGAACTGCTCCTGCGTCAGGCCGTTCAGCTTACGCAGGTAGCGGATGTTTTCGCTGACAAGTGTCATCGGAATTCGGTTTACTAAAGTTTGTGCTAATATAGCCGAATCCTGATTTAAATGCCAATCCGGATGGTTTTGCCCATTTTTTTGTACTTTTAATACATTCTTTTAGATGAATCAGGCTACGGCCGTTGACCAATGAATACGACTCTTCCCGAAACTGACCGAACCAGCACGATGCAGGCCGTTTTTGCCAAACAGCACAGCCACGCAGCCCGGATGGCCAGCACCACCACTGCCGAGCGCATCGAACGCATCCGGCGGGTTCAGACCTGGATGCTGAGCCACCAGGCCGACCTGGAAAAAGCGATGTATGCCGATTTTCGGAAGCCGAGTGCCGAGGTTGGGCTGGGCGAGTTGATGTCGGTTAATGCTGAAATCAACCACATCATCAAAAACCTGAAGCGGTGGATGCGTCCCCAGCGGTTGCCTACCCCGCTGAGTTTGGTGGGCATGCGCTCGTCTATCCGCCACGAACCCAAAGGCAATGTGCTCATTTTTTCGGCCTGGAATTATCCGTTTTCCCTGATTATGAAGCCGCTGGTGTCGGCTATTGCGGCCGGAAACGTGTGTATTCTGAAGCCTTCGGAGATGGCCCCGCACACGGCCCGGTTGATAAGCGGGATGATTGGGGCGTTGTTTCCGGTGGAGGAGGTAGCCGTTTTTGAGGGCGATGCCACCGTATCCGAAACCCTGCTGGCCATGCCTTTCAACCATATTTTTTTTACCGGCAGCCCGGCTGTAGGCAAGATTGTGATGGCGGCCGCTGCGGTGCATCTGGCCTCGGTTACGCTCGAACTGGGGGGCAAATCACCGTCCATCGTCGACGAAACGGCTAACCTTAAAACGGCGGCCGAACAGATTGCCTGGGGTAAATACCTCAACAACGGGCAAACCTGCATCGCGCCCGATTATGTGCTCATTCATGAATCCGTGAAGGAGCCATTTTTGGTCGAGTTTCGGCAGGCCGTCCGGCGGATGTATAATGCCGACGACCAGGGTGTGGGTGCGTCGCAGAGTTACGCCCGCATTGTTAATAATCGGCATTTTCAGCGCATCCGTGGACTGGTCAACGATGCGGTGGAGCGCGGTGCCCGCGTTACAATGGGCGGTCAGATGGACGACGCGGAGAATTTCATCGAGCCAACCGTGGTTGAGTGGGTTACCGACGATATGCGCATCATGCAGGAAGAGATTTTTGG
>JAYVAP010000693.1:0-2888 GCA_043750915.1 Spirosoma sp.
AAACTCCACGAGGAGATGATTACCGAAACCGATTCGCTCAACACCATCGAAACCGATAAATATTACGTCATAACGCCCGCCACACCCACGTGGAATACAGACGATTATTTGAAAGCCTTTAACGGTCGGCTCGTGGAGATGGGCTTTAAATACAACTCCGGCACCAATACCGAGTGGCTGAGCGTGGAGCAACTGCGGCAGCAGATCCGGCAGCACGTAGATGCAGATTTCAGCGTTTAATCTTTACCAAACGATATAATGCTACGCCCATGAAACGCACCGAAGAAGCACGACGCTACATTGATAACGCCCGCGAAATTTTGCGCGACAAAGCCCGGAAAGAAGATGGCTATTATCAGGATGCCAAATACGTAAAGATGGCGGGCAACACCGCCTATTCCGGAATTCTGGTAGCATTAGATAGTTTTTTACTGCCTAAGAAAAAAGGACGTAAAGATGTAAGCTGGTACAAGGAACAATTAGCCTCTTTAGACAAGAAAGTGCTGGGGGCCTTTGTCAGTGCTTATGACACCCTGCATCTGTCGCTGGGCTACGATGGCAATCCCAGCGCCGATGTAGCGATGTCAGGACTAAAGGACGCTGAAACCATTATTTTCTGGGTTGAAACCCGCATGGCTGATGCCTGAAAACATGATTCCTTACGGTCGTCAGCACATCACGGACGATGATGTGGCCGCCGTGACCCAGGCACTGCGCGGCCCCTTGCTGACCCAGGGTCCACACATTGCCGAATTCGAGCGGGCATTTGCGGCCTACATCGGTGCCGAGTATGCCGTGGCGGTCTCTAATGGTACAGCTGCCCTGCACCTGTGTTGCCTGGCCCTCGGTGTTACCGCCGGTACGCGGGTCATTACCACGCCCATTACGTTTTCGGCCTCGGCCAACTGCGTGCGTTATTGCGGGGGAGAAATCTTTTTTGCCGATATCGACCCCGTCACTGCCCTGCTCGATATCAACGCCGTCGGAACCCTGATCGACCAGCACCCCAGGGGTTATTTTTCGGGTATTATTCCGGTCGATTTTGCCGGGTATCCGGTTGATCTGGCGGCTTTTCGTGCGCTGGCCGACGAGCACGGCTTGTGGCTGCTGGAAGACAGTTGCCATTCGCCGGGCGGGTCGTTTCTGGACCAGCAGGGCGTGGAGCACCGCTGTGGCGACGGGTCGCTGGCCGATCTGGCTATTTTTAGTTTTCACCCCGTTAAGCACATCGCGGCCGGGGAGGGCGGCATGATCACCACCAACGACGAAGCCCGCTATAAACACCTGCTGCGGCTGCGAACGCACGGCATCACCAGCAAACCCGATGAGGTGACCGCGTTTATTCCCGGTGATCCCGAACGCGGGGGCTGGTACATGGAGTTGCAGGAGCTGGGCTATAACTACCGGCTAACCGATTTTCAGGCTGCCTTAGGAAACAGCCAGCTACAGCGGGCAAACGCCATGCTGGACCGGCGGAGAGCCATTGCCCGGCGCTACGATAACGCCTTTGGCAACACGCCCGGAACACCCATCGTCACAATTGTGCCGCCCGGCAGCGTGGGCCATGCCTATCATTTATACGTGATTCAGGTCGACGACCGCAAAGGGCTATATGATTTTCTGCGGACAAAAAACATCCTGGCGCAGGTGCATTACGTGCCGGTGCATCTGATGCCGTACTACCGGCAGTTTGGCTGGAAACCGGGCGATTTTCTCCACGCTGAGCACTACTACGCCCGGTGCCTGAGCCTGCCCATGTTTCCGGGCCTGACCGATGAGGAACAGACCTATGTGATTGAGCAGGTACGGGCTTATGTGAACGGATTATGAGCCATATCGCCATCATTCCGGCCAGGGGCGGCAGCAAACGGATTCCGCTCAAAAATATCCGCCCCTTTTTGGGCAAACCCATCATTGCCTATGCCATCGACGCGGCCCGGCAATCGGGGTTGTTCGATGAAATTATGGTTTCGACCGACAACGCCGAAATTGCCGCCGTGGCCCGGCAATACGGAGCCACCGTGCCGTTTCTGCGGAGCGAAAAAAACGCCGACGACCACGCTGCCACGGTGGATGTGCTGCTCGAAGTGCTCGATGAGTTTGCCCACCGGGGGCGGGTTTTTCAGCACCTGTGCTGCCTGTATCCAACGGCACCCTTCGTAAGGCCCCAACTCCTGCAGCAAACCCACCAGACACTCCTGGACAAAAAAGTGGACCTTGTCTATCCGCTGCAACGGTTTCATTTTCCCATCCAGCGGGCTTTTTTTCTGGACGATGGCCTTATCCGATGGGCCGATCCGGCGGGCTTTCTGCAACGCTCGCAGGACCTCCCGGCGGCTTACCACGATGCCGGGCAGTTCTACTGGTTCGATGCGGCCCGGCTCCTGGCCCACCGGCAACTGGCTGGTCTGACGGCGGGCGGGGTAGAAATCGGCCAGCTACAGGCCCACGACATCGACTCGGAAGACGACTGGCAGATGGCCGAACTCAAGTACCAGTTGCTGATTAAAAACGGCACCCTACATGGCTGATTCTGTGATGTCTGTGCCAACGATTATTTTCCGGGCCGATGGCAACGCACAGCTTGGCCTGGGTCACCTGATGCGCTGTTTGGCCTTAGCCGATATGCTCGGGCCTGATTTCGACTGTCGGTTTGCGGTTCACCAGCCCACGCCAGGCATAGAAACACTGTTCCGGCAAAACGGGCGGTTGCTGATGTCGCTGCAAACAGCGGAAGTAACCGAGTTTTTGACCCACGTTGGCCCGCAGGATTGTGTGGTGCTGGATGGCTATTTATTCGATAGGGGGTTTCAGCGGGCGGTTAAAAGCCGGTGCCGCCGGTTGGTGTTCATCGATGACTGGGTGCGGGGCTTTCAGGTGGCCGATCT
>JAYVAP010000694.1:0-3590 GCA_043750915.1 Spirosoma sp.
TTTCTGCTCCAGATACTCTCTGGCAACTTGCCGACTTTGCCTATCTTTGCGACCGGTAAAACTTCAACAAAAACCAGCAAATTAATTTTATGGCAAACGTGCTCATTATTGGCGCAGGCGGGGTTGGCAGTGTTGTGGCGCATAAATGCGCGATCAACAGCCACGTTTTCACCACCATTATGCTGGCCAGCCGCACAAAGGCCAAATGTGACCGCATTGCCGCTGAGGTTCAGCAGATGCACGGCGTAACCATTCAAACCGCGCAGGTTGATGCCGATGTGGTAGCGGAGATGGTAGCCCTGATTCGGTCGTTTGGGCCGGAGCTGGTTATCAACGTGGCACTCCCCTACCAGGACCTGCCCATCATGGATGCCTGCCTGGAAGCGGGTGTGCACTATATGGACACGGCCAACTACGAGCCAAAAGACGTGGCCAAATTTGAATACAGCTGGCAATGGGCCTACCGCGAACGCTTTGAACAGGCCGGGCTGATGGCCCTGCTGGGCTGCGGTTTCGACCCCGGTGCCACCCAGGTTTTCACGGCCTATGCCAGCAAGCACCACTTCGACCGGATGGATTACTTAGACATTGTAGACTGTAATGCGGGTGACCACGGCAAAGCATTTGCCACCAACTTCAACCCCGAAATCAACATTCGCGAGATTACCCAACCCGGTCGCTACTGGGAAAACGGAGCCTGGATCGAGATACCGGCCATGAGCATTCATAAATCCATCGACTACCCCGAAATTGGTCCGCGCGAGTCGTATGTGCTGTATCACGAAGAACTGGAATCATTAGTCAAGAACTTTCCGACCCTGAAACGGGCGCGGTTCTGGATGACCTTCGGGCTGGCCTACCTGACCCACCTGGAAGTGCTCCAAAACGTGGGGATGACGCGCATCGACCCCATAAAATTCCAGGGCATGGACGTTATTCCGCTCGAATTTCTGAAGGCGGTGCTGCCCGCGCCCGACAGCCTCGGCGAAAACTACACCGGCAAAACCAGCATTGGTTGCCAGATCAGGGGCGTAAAAGACGGCCAGGACCGCACTTATTACATCTGGAACAACTGCGACCACGCCGAAACCTACCGCGAGGTGCGGGGGCAGGCCGTGAGCTACACCACGGGCGTGCCGGCCATGATTGGCGCCATGCTCATGCTGACCGGCGTGTGGATGAAGCCCGGCGTGTGGAACTGCGAAGAACTCGACCCCGATCCCTTTATTGAGCAAATGAACAAACAGGGGCTGCCCGTTCAGGAGCGCATAAACATACCGCTGCCCCACGAGTACCCGATTTAGCAGAGCTGCCTGCCAATTCTCTAAAAAGCCGGGTTGCCCTGAGCAGCCCGGCTAAAACTGTCCATCGCCGTCGGTATAGCAAATTCAGCAGTCCAAATCAGCCTCAATGCGGGTCGTTTTCCCCGGTAAGTTGCCCAACGAACGCAAAGTCCGTGGTACCTTTGCAGGATGAACACAAACCTGCATCATTACATAGATACCCACCGCGAACCGGCCATCCCCTCGCCCTGCTTTGTGCTGGAAGAAGCCCGGCTGCGCCACAACCTGGCCCTCATCGACGCAGTGCAAAAAGCCGCCGGTGTCACCATCATTCTGGCCCTGAAAGGGTTTTCGATGTACTCCGTCTTCCCTGTCGTGCGCGAGCATCTCAGCGGAGCCACCGCCAGCTCGCTCAACGAAATCAAACTTGTCAGCGAGTACATGGGCGTGAAAGCGCACGCCTATATTCCAGCCTACCAGGACGAGGATTTTGATGAAGTGCTTGCCCGCAGCAGCCACATCACGTTCAACTCGTGGAGCCAGTGGGAACGTTTTGGCCCGCGCGTTGCGCAGTATAATCGGGCACAGCAAGCCACCAGCGACCCCGGCGGAGCAACACCTGACACTGTGAGTTGCGGCATCCGGGTTAATCCGCAATATTCGGAAGTAGCCACGGATATGTATAACCCCTGCGTGCCGGGTTCCCGCTTAGGGGCCACCCGCGACCAGTTGCCCAACCAACTGCCCGACGGGCTGGACGGCATTCATTTTCACACGCTCTGCGAAAACGACTCGTTCACGCTCGAAAGAACGCTCGACGCGCTCGAAAGCCGGTTTGGCGATTTGCTCCACCAGGCCAAATGGGTGAATCTGGGCGGGGGCCACCTGATGACCCGCGAAGGCTACGACACCAACCACTTGATTGGGCTATTGACGGCTTTCCGGGAAAAATACCATGTCGACGTGATTATGGAACCCGGCTCGGCCATTGCCTGGCAAACGGGCGTGCTGATGGCCACTGTCTTAGACGTGTTCAACAGCCAGGGTATCGACGTGGCTATTTTGGATACGTCTTTTGCCGCCCACATGCCCGATACGCTCGAAATGCCTTATAAACCCCGCATCATCGGCGCCTATCATGAACCCGTGGCGGGCAAACCAACCTACCGGCTTGGCGGCATGACCTGTTTAGCGGGTGATTTCATGGGCGATTACTCGTTCGATGAACCGCTGGCCGTGGGCGACCGGCTTATCTTCGACGATATGATCCATTACACGATGGTGAAAACTACCACTTTCAACGGGGTAAACTTGCCCGGCATTGGTATCTGGCGGGCCAACGACCAGTTCGAGTTAGTGCGCACCTACGGCTACGAGAGCTTCAAAGACCGGCTGAGTTAGAGCGTGCGGGCGGAATAGGCCCCGTGCTACAAACAAAAAACCTGCGCACAACGAGGTCCGCAGGTTTTTATAAGACAGCTAAAGGTAATGGCGCAAGGCAATTACGGTGGTAAAGGTAAGGTGGTTTGTTCAATCACCGCTTTACCGCACTATTAATTCTTGACGAATTCCCGGTGGTAAGCCGCCGTGTAGAGTTCGGCCTCGGGCAGATTCTTGAAATATTCATACGTAATCCGCAATCCGTCGGCCCGCGATACCTGCGGCTCCCAGCCCAGCAAAGCCCTGGCTTTAGTAATATCCGGCTGACGCTGCTTGGGGTCGTCCGTTGGCAGGTCTTTGAACACCAGCTGCTGCGTGGTGCCGGTCAGTTTAATAATTTCCTCGCCAAACTCTTTGATGGTAATCTCCGACGGGTTACCCACGTTTACCGGGTAAGGATAATCGCTGAGCAGCAACCGGTAAATGCCTTCAACCAGATCATCGACGTAGCAGAACGAGCGCGTTTGACTGCCGTCGCCAAAAACGGTCAGGTCTTCGCCCCGCAGGGCCTGTCCAATGAAGGCGGGCAGGACCCGGCCGTCGTTCAGTCGCATGCGGGGTCCGTAGGTATTGAAAATTCTGACAATCCTGGTTTCCAGGCCGTGGTAGGTATGATAGGCCATGGTCATGGCCTCCTGAAACCGCTTGGCTTCGTCATACACGCCACGCGGCCCCACCGGGTTCACGTTACCCCAGTACTCTTCCGGTTGCGGATGCACCGTGGGGTCGCCATACACTTCCGAAGTAGACGCAATTAACACCCGCGCCCCTTTCACCCGCGCCAGACCCAGGCAATTATGAATACCGAGCGACCCCACTTTGAGGGTCTGAATCGGAATTTTAAGGTAGTCGATGGGGCTGGCTGGT
>JAYVAP010000695.1:0-3224 GCA_043750915.1 Spirosoma sp.
TAAACGGCCGCAACACGGGTTCATCGCTGGGTCGGGGATCGCGCTCTATTGTCAATTTTTTGAACGAAAATATCCTGAACTATACCCGGCGTTTTGGCGAGAAACACGAAATCAGTGCCGTTGCCGGGTACACTTACCAGACCGAGAACAATCAGCTTTTCGGCATCGAAACACAGGGGTTCACGGTCGACAACTTTCAGTCGGCGCAGTTAGGCCAGGGACTTCGTCCGCAGATTCCGTATTCGGAAAACCCGTCTTACACGCTGAAATCGTTTTTGGGGCGGGTCAACTACAACCTGCTGGGTCGCTATTTGCTGACCGTGACGGTTCGGCGGGATGGGTCGAGCCGGTTCGGGGCCAATAACCGCTGGGCCAACTTCCCATCGGTGGCATTGGGCTGGCGCCTGAAAGATGAGTCATTCATGCAGGGTATCAAAGGCATCAGCGAGGCCAAAATCCGGGCCAGTTACGGCATCACGGGTAACTCCAACATCCCCTCCTTCCGGTCGCTGGCCAGTTTATCAACGGCCAATTACCTGAGCGGCACGGGCGTGCTGGCCGGGTTGGTGGAAGCACGGGTTGCCAACCCCGACCTGCGCTGGGAATCAACGGCAATGTTCAACGTGGGTGCCGACATCGGGCTGTTCAACAACCGCCTGAACCTCACGGCCGACTATTTCTACAACAAAACCACCGATCTGCTCCTCGACGTGGCCCTGCCCACCAGCACGGGTTTCAACAGTGCATTTCAGAATGCCGGTTCGCTCCAGAACACGGGTGTTGAGCTGGCCCTCAATGCGGTGGCTATCAACCAGAGCAAACTGCGCTGGGACATGACCGCCAACGTGTCGTTTCTGCAAAACAAAATTCTGAGCATTGGGGCCAGTGCGCCCTATTATGCCAACAGCCCCAGCGGCCACCTCGGCATCGACGGTTCCTACGTGGCTCCAGGTCTCTCCATTGGCTCGTGGTATGGCTATAAATATGTTGGCATCTTTCAGAACACACAGGAAATCGGCTCATCGCCCAGCGTAGTGGGCGACAAACCGGGGTATCCGCGCTACCAGGACATAAACAGTGACAAAACCATTACACAGGCCGACCGGACATATCTGGGCAACCCAAACCCGAAGGTAATTTTTGGTTTCAACACCACCGTTACCTACGGCAGCTTCGACCTGAACCTGTTTTTGCGGGGTGCCCAGGGCTTCAAAATCCGAAATCTGCAACAGGCCGAAATGGCCGACGGCGTGGGTAACTACAACCAGGCGTATGATATTCTGACAACCTCCTGGAGTCCAACCAACACGGGTGGCACTCGCCCTATTATTGATGCTACCCGCGACTTTGCCAACTACTACCGCCGGTCTGACTTCTTCATTGAAGACGGCTCGTTTATCCGGCTTCAGAATGTAGCCCTGGGCTACCGGTTGCCCAAAACGAAGTGGTTACACAATGCCCGGGTGTATGCCAGCGGGCAGAATCTGTTTTTGATTACCAAATACCGGGGTTTCGACCCGGAGGTGAACAACCAGGGCCAAAGCCCCCTCAACCGGGGCGACGACTACGATGCCTATCCGCGTCCGCGCACCCTCACCCTGGGTCTTCAGTTAGGAATATAACAACCAGAAACCAACCCATACCCATGAATAAGTCGAGAATTATAGGGCGCACCGCAATGGTGCTGGCACTAATTGGCGGGCTGAGTGCCGGGCAATTTGCCTGTAAAAGCCTGACCGAACAGCCGGACTTTGTTAGTCCGACCACGTTTTACCGCAACACCAGCGATATGCGGGCCGCGCTCAACGGAGCCTACCGTGAGCTGAACAACGAGTGGTTTAACACCTACTACAACCGTTCGGTGTTCGACTGTGCGCTGGGCATTCAGACGGGCTACGAAAAAGGCCCGCAATACTACAAGCAGGGCGGATATGTGTCTACTGATGATTATATTGGCAGCTACTGGGCACAAAACTACCGGGGCATCAACCGGGCCAATGCCGTGATTGTCCGTGCTCCGCAGGCGACCATGACCGATGGCGAGCGCAAGCAGATTCTGGCTGAAGCCAGGTTCCTGCGGGCATTCTACTACTACCAGTTATTTGCTTTTTTCGAGAATGTGCCCGTTACCGACAAGCCCACCGCCGACCTGGTCAACTACGTCAGCAATAAAGACGGCAAACAAAAGGCACTCGACCTGATGGTAGCCGACCTGAAAGCCGCCGAAACCGATCTGGCTACCACCCCCGATGCCAGCGGAACACCCTCGCGCTGGGCCGCTAAAACGCTACTGGCAAAGGTTTATCTCGAACAGAAAGCCTGGCAGCCAGCCGCCGATAAGGCAAAGGAAGTAATCGATCAAAGTGGCCTGACGTTGTTTGCCGATTACGGCGATAACTTCAACGTGGCCAATAAGAACAAAGGTGAGCGGTTATTTGAGGTGCAGCAAAGTTTCCTGGCTACGGCCGGGCAACTCTATAACAATATGCACGCCCACTTCACCCCAACCGATTGGGACGGGGGCGACCCCAACGCACTCACCGCTGGCGACAATGTGACGGCCGCCGGCTGGGCCGATGCCTGGATTGTGGGATCCGTTCCGTTTCGCGAATCATTTGCCGCTGCTGATCGGCGCGTTCCGGTGACGTTTATGAATCAGTATCGCTCCAAAAACGCCAAAGGTGATATTGTCCGCTACAGCCCAACGGCCAAGTCGCCATTTGTGGCCGAGGGTAGCACCGAGCGCACGTTTAACAATGTTATTCTCCAGAAATTTATTGAACCCAACACGGGTGGCTGGAACAAAACAGAGAAGAACTTTGTGTTGCTGCGCTTAGCCGATGCCTACCTTGCGCACTCCGAAGCCGTAAATGGCGGGGCCACGGGCGATGCCTATGTGGGCATTAACGCGGTGCGGGCGCGGGCGGGCTTACCGGCCCTGTCGGGTCTGGGTCAACCGGCCCTGCGCGATGCTATTTTTAACGAGTGGCTCAAAGAGTTTTCGGGCGAAGGCTGGGCTTTTAGCCACGCCCGGCGGTTTGGTAAAACGGCGGACCTTATCCGTCAGTATGCGGGCCGGACCGTTAGCAATGATCAGTATCGGCTGTTGCCCATCCCGTTTGTTGAAGTGAACACCAACAGCAATGTGAAGCAAAATACAGGCTGGTAAATTCATTCCGCTTGTCAATGCCGCAAACCCCGATCGGATAGCCTCCGGTCGGGTT
>JAYVAP010000696.1:0-4434 GCA_043750915.1 Spirosoma sp.
GCCACCCGATCATCGTTTTCGTTCGACGAAATATCGCGTAATCCGGTGTTTGAAACGTCTTTTGGCAACAACAACGTATTTGCGCCTACTAACGCGAGCCTGGGCCTGACGGGTGCGCTCGTGCCCGATGCCGCCGACCGCCGGCTATCGTTCTATCTCCGCAGTAACCCCACGGCTACGCAGAACTTAGGAACGGGCTTTTACACGGCCAATGCCTTGCCGGTGCCGGTATATCTGCCGGGTGAGATGCTCCTGATTCGGGCCGAAGCTTACGCCCGCAAAAACGAACTGACCAACGCCCTGGCAGAATTGAACAAGGTACTTACCAAAACGGCCGCCCAGGATGCCTGGGGTGTGGGTGCCGGTTTGCCGGCTTATGCCGGTGCGCTCACCGCCGATGCCCTGTTGCGGGAGATTTACCGGAACCGCCAGATCGAACTGGCTTTTCAGGGATTCCGGCTTGACGACAGCCGCCGTTTTTCGAGACCCGGCCCCGAGACCATGCCACAAGCTGGTGCCGAGCGAACACGCAATTTTTTGCCTTATCCCTTCACGGAGCGCGACAATAACACCGCCACGCCCCCGGATCCGGCAAACTGAACGGGGTAGTTTTTGAGAAATCAATAAAGAGATAAAGCATTTGTCTGAACATCGATTTTCCAGCGTAGGAAAGTCTATGTTCAGACAAACGCTTTTTTTGTCGATGGCAACGTAGCTGGGTCGCCGGAGTGAAGCCTTTAGACACACAAAGTGATAACGAACTCGAAAACACCCAGCCTTATAAGACTGGGTGTTTTTTGTGCCATGCCGTAGCATCCTGATACGCCTTCGCGACGGCCAGCACTTTGCCTTCTTCAAACAACTGTCCCATGAATGTAATGCTCGTGGGCACGTTCTGCTTTGTGAAGCCGTTGGGTAACACCACGCACGGATGGCCCGTCAAATTCGTGAGTGTCAAATTGCCCCCGGCATACGCTGGGCTAACGTACACGTCGAGTTTGGCCGCTTTCAGTTTGTCGGCCATCTCGTTGATGAGTTTCGTGCGGGCGCGGTTCGCCTGAATGTACTCGACCGCCGGCACGAACCGGGCTGACCGGAAACTATTGGGCCAGGCATTTTTGCCTTGCTGCACCAGCAGGTCGTCGCGCCCGGAGCGGGTCAGTTCATCGAACGACGCAGCCGCTTCTACCGTGAGCAGGAACGAAATCCGGCTGGCGGGCACACGCGTCGGCAACTCGAACGGCACCAGTTCGGTGCCTAAGTTTCGGAGCGTCTGTAGGGTCAATGAGTCGTTGGCCCGGTTAGGGTAATTGCTTTCAAATCCCTTTTTGACGTAGCCAATGCGCATGCCTTTCAGACTTATGAGCGGGGCGTAACGGAAGGGAGCCGCCAGCACCGTGGGGTCCAGTGCATCAGGACCGTAAATGGCGTTGAAGACCAGCGCACAATCTTCCACCGTCCGGGCAATTGGCCCAATTTTATCCATGCTCCAGCTTAGGGCCATGGCGCCGTGCCGGCTTACCCGCCCGAAGGTGGGCCGCAACCCCGTTGTGCCGCAGACCGTTGAAGGAGACACAATCGACCCTAAGGTTTCGGTGCCAATGGCGAAGGGCAGCAAACCCGCCGATACCCCCGATGCCGACCCCGCCGATGAGCCACTGGAACCCGCTTCGGTATTCCAGGGATTGCGCGTCATGCCCCCGAACCAGACATCGCCCATGGCTAAAGCGCCGAGCGTCATTTTGGCGCAGAGCACTGCCCCGGCCTCGTCGAGTTTCCGTACAACCGTAGCGTCGAGGTCAAGCATCTGGTCTTTGTAGGGCGTGGCCCCCCAGGTAGTTTTATAGCCTTTTTTCGCCAGTAGATCTTTGGCACCGTACGGAATCCCGTGCAGGGGTCCCCGGTATTTGCCTGCTTTCAGTTCGGCATCGGCGCGTTTAGCCTGACGCAGGGCCAGTTCTTCGGTTAACGTAACAACGCAGTGCAGTTTAGGGTCGTAGGTTTTGAGTCGCTGCAGGAAAAACTGGGTCAACTCAACCGAGGAAATCTGTTTTGTCCGGATCAGTTCACCCAACTGCCCAACGGTAAAATAAGCTAACTCGTCGCGGTTGGCCGGGCGCGTAACCTTACCGGCAACCGATGCCTTAAACGACGACGCGCCAACAGGCAGGATAAAGCCGGCCGGGAGTGGATTGAAATACAGTGCGGGTGCCACCTCGTTGGGTATATCGATCTTGCGCAGAGCCTCGTAGTTGACGCGGGCGTTGTTCAGATTGTCAAGCATTGAGTCGCGCTCGGCGGGGGTAAACGCCAGTCCAAACACGCGGGACGCTACCTCGACCATCTCGCTGGTCAGTGGTTTTTGGGGATCGTCGGGGGCCGTCACGAAGGCACCCAGCAGGAAACTAACGGCGCAGGCGGCCAGTAAGGTAGTTGTTCGTTTCATTCGATTCGGGTTGTTGACAACATATAAACCCAAAGTTCGACAGAGAACGGCTTACATGGATGGTTGTCCCGAAAATTCCTGATGCAACCGGACAATCTGCGGCAAGAGTAACGCGGTTTCGTCGTTATGCAGGACGTAGTCGGCCATACGTAGCCGTTCGTCGTCGCTCACCTGCCGGTCAATGATGTGCTGAATCTCGGGGACCGTCCGGTGCGGGTCACGAATTTGTATGCGTGCCATCCGCAGGGCCACCGGTGCTACTACGACAATGACTTTGTCGAGTGTGTTGCCATCGCCGGCGGCCCGCATCAGCGCGGCTTCTTTCACCACATACGGTTTATCGGCGTGCTGGCCCACCCACAGGGCCGTGTCGGCCAGCACGCGGGGATGGATAAGGGCGTTGAGCTGATTGAGCAACAGCGGTTCGGCAAATACCTGCGATGCCACCCACGACCGGTTATACCTGCCCAGCGGGTCGTAGGCCTGTGTGCCCAGCACCCGCACAATGTCGGCCTTTAGAATGGGGTCATGTTCGGTGAGCCACCTGGCCCGCTCGTCGGCGTAGTAAACCGGCACGCCCAGCGTTTCAAATACGCGACACACCATGCTCTTGCCGGAGCCGATACCACCCGTAACGCCGATTTGCTTCATCTAATGAATAATGTGAAATGAATAATGAGGGCTTCAGTAATATTCTGCATTCTTCATTTCGCCGGTGGGGGCGACAGCAGTTCGCCGACCTCGAAACTCACCGTTACCCGCTCGGTGCTGACGCGCAGCAGCGGATGCCGAAAGGGGTTTAGGATAATGTCTTCGTCGTAATTATCGGCAATGCGTTTGCGGGGAATCTTCACCAGCAGCGTGTCGGGCAAACCCCGGATCAGGCGGTCCGGACCGGTAACCAGCAGGGTACGGGGGGTTAGGTTAATCAGACTCGACACCACGTAGCGCGGAGCCAGGTCGATGTGCAGGCTATCGGCCACCAGGCGAATGGTTTTGGTCGTGCGCCAGTCGAAACCCAGATCGAGCGTGTCGGCAACCACATAATTAACGTGCAGATTCTTGACTTGTTCGGTGAGCGAAGCCGCGAGCGATGCCGTGTTGATAACCGATGCCCGCAGGGGGTCTTTCACCACATAATCGACCGGCTCCACCCGAAACGGCATCCACGAATGCCGGAGCAACCCCCACCCATCGCTCGACACGTTGACCATGACCGTGCGCGGCAGGGGGGTGGTGGGCACAAAGAGCGTATCGTTATAAACGAAGCGTACCGGGTAGGCAACATTGAGGGTATAGCCGTTTTTGTTGAGCGCGTTCAGAAACCAGAACAGCGTAGCTGCCCCTAAGCAGAGCAGCAATCTGGCGGGCAGAAACGGACGGGCGTTGGGCAGCGATGTCACCGGTGTTTAGGCGGTGGGGGTGGTGCCAATTTCGCGGGCAATGGACGATTTGTCGAAGGTCATTTTCACGCCCCGGTCTACGTCGAGCGTAACGGTTGTGCTCTCTACCGATGCAATGCGCCCATGCAGGCCGCCCATCGTAACGACAGAGTCGCCTTTTTTGAGACTTTCCACGAAGTTTTTCTGGTCTTTCTGCTTCTTCTGCTGGGGCCGGATCATGAAAAAATAGAAAACACCGATAATGGCCACCCACAGCAACACATTGTAGATCATGGGGGTATTGCCGGTTGCGGCAGCCTGTACTAAAATAAAAGACATAAGTTGGGGTAAATTACGATTTCCTGGTTGAATCGGCTTTGGGGTTTACCATCGCCTTGAATTGCAGATCGGTCATGGCAGGGTCGGTGTTGGCAAAAACCGTAATGGTTTTGTTTTGCTGACCCATTTTGCCCCGGCTGTTGAACCGTACCCGAATGGCCGATTTAGCACCCGGTGCTATTGGTTCGTGCGGCCACTCTGGCGTGGTGCAGCCACAGGATGCCGTTATGTTGTTGATAATCAGGGGAAACTTACCCGTGTTTGTGA
>JAYVAP010000697.1:0-2620 GCA_043750915.1 Spirosoma sp.
CGCAGGCAGGCCGCTAATGTTTCTTCTTCATTCAGGCAGGGCAAGATCACGGACAGCTCCGGGCATGAATCAACTGCTTGTTTGGGCAGGGCCGCAGAACGGGCCGTCAGTGTAGAAGTCATCATGAAGGTTAGGGTGTGTTATTGGCAAAATTAGACGATATTTTGCTTAATATTCATCCACCCCTAAAATCACCCTGTAAATCCTTGTACGCCAAAAAAAAATCCTGCCAACGCTTGGTTGACAGGACATTGCAGAGAGCGAGGGATTCGAACCCCCGGTAGCCTTGCGACTACTTCTGATTTCGAATCAGACCCATTCGACCACTCTGGCAGCTCTCTGTGTTGGTATTCGAAGTGCAAAGATGGGGGTTTCCATTGAATGACGCAAGAATTGTCCAGCAATAAAATCGAAACAACGGGTCGCTCCGCCCCTAAACGCCCTCCTCTATTCGCTCATTTCACCCCGCATTGGCTGGCCCAGCCACGTCCGCAGCCGGGCTATGGCGACGGCATCCCGGCCCGGCTCGCGCCCCAGCAACACCATCAGTTTGGTAATGGCCGCTTCGGTGGTGATGTCGGCTCCGCTCACCACCCCGATCTGCTCCAGCTGCCTGCCAGTTTGGTAGCGGCCCTGGGTAACGCGCCCTCCCTCGCACTGCGACACGTTGATAATGAGCACCCCCCGATCAATGGCGGCTTTGAGGGCCTCCAGAAACCAGCCGTCTGTGGGCGCATTGCCCCCTCCGTATGTTTCCAGCACCACACCCCGCAGGTCAGGGCTGTTCAGAATTGCGCTGACCTGCGGCTGGGTAATACCCGGAAACAGTTTCAAAATGGTCACGTTCGGATTCAGGGCCAGACTTAGCTGCAAAACCTGGCCGGGTCGATAGGGGTAAATATAAGGCCGGTTATAGTCGATGCTGACCCCCGCCGTGGCCAGATGCGGGTAGTTTTCCGACGAAAAAGCGTTGAATTGTACGCTTTCCTGCTTGCTGGCCCGATTGCCCCGCAGCAGCAGCGCGTTGAAATAGATGCACACCTCCGGCACAACAGGCTGGTTGACCGTATCCACGGCGGCCGCTATTTCGAGGGCGGTTATAAAATTCTCGCGGGCATCGGTCCGGGGGGCGCCGATGGGCAACTGCGCTCCGGTCAGGATAACGGGTTTGTTCAGCCCCCCCAGCATGAAACTCAGTGCCGAAGCCGTGTAAGCCATCGTATCCGTACCGTGCAGGATCACAAAACTGTCATACTGGCCGTAGTTTGCTTCGATTAGTTGCGCCAGCTCTACCCAAACCGCTGGTTTCATGTTGGAAGAATCGATGATGGTGGGCAGCGTAAGGAGCGAAATGGCAAAGTCGAGCCGCTGGAGTTCGGGCAGGCGGTCGGCTATGCGCTCCAGATCGAAGGGAACAAGCCCGTCGGTTTTTGGGTCGTATGCCATGCCAAAAGTACCGCCGGTATAGATCACCAGCACCGAGCGGCCTGGCTGGTCTGAACCCGTATTGGTTCCTGGATTCAGGCGCACTGTTTTATAGGTCATGACCCAAAGGTCCGAAAAACCGGCCAGTCTGCCCAATCAGGCCGGTTTTGGCGCCAAACATTGTGGCAAAACGAGCGGGTTTTATCCGTGCCTCAGCCCGTGGTAGGCATGGGGCAGCAGCGACAGCGCATTGGCGGTGGTCTGGCGGGCCACCCCCGCCAGATCGGTTTGCATCAGGTCGGCCACGCGCCGGGCCGTCAGGGTCAGGTAGGCCGGTTCGTTGCGCTTACCCCGGTGCGGTATGGGTGCCAGGTAGGGCGCATCGGTTTCCAGCACGATATGCGCCAGCCCAATGTGGGGCAACACGGTGTCCAGGCCACCCTTTTTAAACGTAGCAACGCCCCCAATGCCGAGTTTGAACCCTAAGGCTATGGCCCGGTTGGCTTCGTCCAGCGTACCCCCAAAACAGTGAAATATACCCGTCAGACCCGGTAAGGCCAGTTTTTCAATCAGGTCGGCGGCTTCGGCAAAGGCGTTCCGACCGTTGCCCGAGCGGGTATGCATAACCACGGGCAGTTGCCGTTGCGCTGCCTGGCGCAGCTGCGTCTCGAAAGCCATAAATTGCTGATCGACAAAGGTCATATCCCAGTAAAAGTCCAGTCCAATTTCGCCAACGGCCATAAATGCGTGGCGGTTCAGGTGGTCTTCCACAGCGGTCAGCTCATCGGTAACCGTTTCGTTCACGTAGGCCGGATGCAGCCCCATCATGGGCAAACAGCGGTCGGGATAAAGGCTGGCGAGGGCCATCATACCCGCCATGGTTTCGCGGGCGCAGTTGGGCATCCATATCTGGCCTACCTGCTGCGTGGTGGCCCGGTTCAGCATGGCCTCGCTGTCGTGGGCAAACTGCGGGTCGTAGATGTGGGCGTGGGTATCAATAAACATCATTTATAGCGTTTTCCTTTCCATTCCATCGGCACCGGGAGCCAGTAGAAAATGATTGACAACGGCCCCAGAACAAGCTGATAGCCCTCGAACAACAACGCGTATGGCCACCATCCGGTTTTTTGAAGCCGCCCCAAACCCAGCGAGATAACAAGCGTCTGGATCAATAGTTTTGTGGCATACAGCCCCA
>JAYVAP010000698.1:0-2647 GCA_043750915.1 Spirosoma sp.
AACGAATTCATCAGTTACAGTGGCCCGGTGAGGTGTTGTCCAACGGGGAGGTACTGCCACCGGAACCACTTTTTCAGTGGATGGCAAAAACGGTGGTGAAACAGCAGCGCGTCTATCTGACCGAGCGGGAGATGCACGAACTGGGGCAGAACGACCCGCTGATTCAGGCGATGTTCAGGCGGTGGCCCAACGAAGAACCCCTGAAAGCCATCCAAACGCTCTATAGCCTGGTCGACCTGCTGCGGGAAGTGTACCGCGACAGTCAGGATGCCATCGAGATCGAGTATCTGTACCTGTTTTTTTCGCTTCTGCGCCAACTCGAAACCACCCTCAACCGGCAAACAGAAAGCCAGACACCGGATCGAAAAGCAACCGTGACGGTGCGGAGTTTCCGGCAGTTTCTCTACGAGCTGATCCGGCAGACGAGTATTCCCTTTACGAGCGAAGGGCGCAGCCAGCTCCAGGTGATGGGCATGCTCGAAACCCGGGCGTTAGACTTCGAGCGGGTTATCATTTTATCCGTCAACGAGGGTATTTTGCCACAGTCGCGCCGGCTCAACTCGCTGATTCCGTTCGATATTGCCTCGGAGCTGGGCCTGCCAACCTACCGCGAGCAGGAAGCGGTGATGGCCTACCATTTTTACCGGCTGCTCCAGCGGGCCAGTGAAATTGTGCTGCTCCACACCACCGCCACCGATGCCTATGGCAACAGCAAAGGCGAGCAAAGCCGCTTCATCCGCCAGATCGAACACGAACTGGTGCCCCGCTCAAAGGGGCTGATCCGCATCAGCCACCCCACGGTGCGCTTCGGCCGACCCGGCACCGATTCGGTTGATACGCTGACCGACCTGAGCGTGCCCAAAACGGAAGCCATCCGTTTTGAGTTAATTAAAATGCTCACCAGTAAGGGTTTATATCCATCTTACCTCAACCAGTTTGTGCGCTGCTCGATGTCGTTCTATTTCAGCCGGGTCGTCAGCATCAGCGAGGAAGAGGATATGGAAGAGAAAATGGGGGCCGCCGAGTTCGGCAACTGGCTGCATAAAGTGCTCGAACGCTTAGACAAAGAATACCGGCTGCTGGGCCTGCCCGTGGATGAGGCTCGGGTGGTGCGGCTGTTGCAGGAAGAGTTTGCGACATCCATGAGCGGGCGGGTAATCGAGTCGGGCATGAACCTGCTGCTCTACGAACTGGCCCAGAAACTGATGGTCGAGTTTCAGCGGCAGCAGAGCGAGCTGCAGGGCTTAACCGTCATTGGCACCGAACAAACCCTGGAAACCTATTTGATGGTGCCCGTCGACGGGCGGGCGTTGCGGGTTCGGATTGCCGGAAAAATTGACCGCATCGAACGGCTGGGCGACCAGATTCGCATCGTCGACTACAAAACCGGCAAAGTTGACCTAACCGACAACACGCCCAAAGACCTGCGCCAAAAGCTGCTCAACGACGGCGACAGCAAGGCCGAAAAAATGCGTCAACTCTGGCTCTACCGATATCTCGCCCTCCGGAACATCGCTGATTTTGGTGGCCTGCCCCGCGACAAAGCCAAACAGGATATTTACCCCGCCACCGGATTGCCCGTTGAAGCTGGCTTTTACTCCTTCCGCAACGTAGACGGCGGCTTCATATCGAACCCGGTGCGTTTTGGCGCCGACGACAGCCCGGCGCAATACATTGCCGATTCAGAGGAACTGCTGCAAACCCTGATCGCGCAAATGCTCGATACCAGCCAGCCATTCCGCAAAACGGACCAACTCGAAACCTGCCAATACTGCGATTTTAAGGGCATCTGCGGGCGATAACACTAAAAAAAAGGCTGGTCGTAGCGCGGCCAGCCTTTCGGGTGTTGAATACAACCTGAATTAAAACGTAATGGATAATGCCGGTCTGTTTGGCCAGCAAGTGGGCCGAAATTGATAAATAAAAAGATTTAATACAACAATTTCGGTAAATACTTTTAGTGATCGCTGATAACCTCCGCTTTTTCTCAGCCTTACCGCACAACTAAGGGCATAAAGTGCTTTTGGTTCAGCGGCAGGTTTTCTACCGTCCAGGCTACATCGCTCAGGAAGGCCGAAGCCCGCACGGGGCAGTTGGCTACCCGGCAGTAGTGGCAGCATTCGTTCATGCACGGATCGGTATGCACAAAAATTTCGACCTCTCCCGCAAAGCCGTTCTTGAGGGTATCTTCAAAGTGGTGAACTTCGTTATGAACCCGGCTGAGTTCCCAGTAGTACGGCAGCGTCAGGTGGCAGTCGATGTGCAGGTCGGCCCCGTATTTCTGCACGCGCAGGTTATGCACGTCAATCCAGTTGCGGTCTTTATGCACATTCAATAAATTCACCACGCGGCCCAGGGTGGGGGCGTCGGTCTCGTCCATCAGCCGCGCCACCGACTGCCGGGTAATCTGAAAACCATTGTAAATAATAACCAGCGAGATGGCCAAAGAGAGCGCACTGTCGATCCATCCCTGACCCGTGAGCAACACCAGCCCTACACCCACCATCACCACAAAACTGCTGACGGCATCGGTGAGCAGGTGCCGTCCGTCGGCGGTCAGGGTCATCGAGTCGGTTTGGCGGCCCGACTCGATGAGTTGCCAGCCCACAAAGGCATTGGCCACCGCCGTGATGCCCACTAAGGCGAG
>JAYVAP010000699.1:0-2285 GCA_043750915.1 Spirosoma sp.
GAACGCCCGGCTTTTTCCGTTTTTTTGGGGCTGCTACGACGGTTACTGTCATGGTTGTGGTCGTTTAGGTTGAACTGCATGCGCAGTTCAAGGACAATAATACGCATTTTCAGGCTTACTTCATTTTCAACGCAAGCGCGTGCCCGTAGCGACGGGCACCGTTGGGCTGGCCCTGATTCAGCTGGTCGGCCTTGGCCTGAATCACGTTGCGGGCGTAGGTAAGCTGCTTACTGACAAAGCATATCCATAAAAGTGAAACAAGCAAGGCTGGAAAAAAATCAGACTAATTGAAGGTAACGAAGGGGCATAAGGCGCGGTCACTACTACAAATGAAACAGGATTTATGGCCAAAAAATGAGCTGGTTCGATATTCCTGTTTAAAAACTTGTAAATTTGTGCGTCGATTGATAAGTAATTATCCGACAAAGGGCTTGTAACTCAGTTGGTTAGAGTGCCTGACTCATAATCAGTAAGTCCCTGGTTCGAGTCCAGGCTGGCCCACCGGCAAAAACCCTCCGTGCTCAATAAGGCGCGGAGGGTTTTGCTTTATCACCCCAAACGACGTATCAGCAGGCTATTTACCAGCTCGAAAAGGCTGGCGGGTTTGAGCGTTCGCCAGTTGGCAATGTCGAGTGTGCCGCCAAAATTGATGTAATAGTCGAGCCGGTATTTTTTCCACTCCCGCTCAACAAATTCCGGTGAGTGGATGGCCGCTATCCAGCCGTCTTCCACATCCTCGAACCATTCTTCGTAGTACGCGTCGTCCGAGCCGTGGAAATTGAGAATATTCTCGCTGATGAGCACAAAGTATTTAATGCCCTGATTCACGAGCACATCCACAACCTGCCGTTTGAGGTACATAATGTCGTTGTGAAGTGTGTCGTTCCACTCGCCGAAGAGTTCGATGACCACAAAATGCCGG
This sequence comes from Spirosoma sp., assembly GCA_043750915.1. Lineage (GTDB taxonomy): Bacteria > Bacteroidota > Bacteroidia > Cytophagales > Spirosomataceae > Spirosoma. Next base: position 923 of record JAYVAP010000699.1, read on the forward strand.
TCATAATCAGCGAACAGAATCTTACAGTAGAGCGTTTCGGAGCCTATTTCGTCCCAGAGCGGGTGAATGTAGTAGCCGTAAATGTCATTCTCGTATTGGTGCAGGTTATACACCCGTTCGTGAAACGGAGATCGCTCATCGTCGGCTGCGTTGTAGTACTTTTCCCAGCCATAGAAGGGTTCAATATTCTGCATGATTCAGTGGTCGGCCCGGTGGTTTCAGGGTGGCCGACACCAATAGCGTAACGTCAAATTTTACCCGTTTGTTGAGCCAGCACCCGGTCAGTTTAGCCCCGGCCTTGCTTCTGACAGCGTCTCTGTCTTTCCAGCGTTACCCCCATACAATTCCATCCGTCGCTGACTGTGGGGTCAGCCCAGGTGTTTTTTATCGAATGCCCCGCTTCACGGCCTGGTAGAAGGCTTCGGCAACGGCGGTCCGCGTGTTTAAGGTGCTGATTTTGTTGTTGTTGCGGGTAGGATAAACGCGGTTCGACAGAAAAACATACGTCAGCTTATACGCCGGATCGGGATCAACCCAGGTGAATGTCCCGGTGTAGCCCGAGTGTCCGAAACTGTCTTTGGTGGCCGACCGGGGGGCATTGCCGCTGTAGGCAAACGATGGTTTCTCAAACCCTAAGCCACGCCGGTTGCCCAACTCCGGAAACTGGTAGCGCGTGAATTCGCCAATGGTTTTAGCCGAAATATAAGGCTGACCACCATAACTACCCCGTTGCCGGTACATCTCAAACACTTTCATCAGGTCGTTGGCCGACCCAAACAGGCCTGCGTGCCCCGACAGGCCGCCCAGCATGGCCGCCCCCTCGTCGTGAACGCGACCCCAGATAAGCGTTTTGCGGAACAGTGAGTCATATTCGGTGGGCACAATGCGGCTGAGGGCATAAAACCGGCGCGGGTTGTAAGTCAGGGTGGTGGCACCCAGCGGGCGGTAGAACGTTGTTTTCAGATACTCCTCAAACGGTTGGCCCGTGAGCCGTTTCACCACCTGCGGGTACAGAATAAACGACAGATCGGAGTAGACATATTCCGGTACGCCGACCGCTTTTCTCTCATTCAACGGCGAATCTTTAATCTGCTGAAAAATCGTTTTCGAATACTTTTTGAACAGGAACAAACTATCCGTCACTTCAATCGGATAGCGGGCACTGCGTTTGGTTTTAAACGTTTTGGGTTTGAAACTGCCGTCCTCGTTTTTGGTGTCGCGCCAGAACGGAATCCACGCCTTCAGCCCGGCCTGGTGCGTCAGCACGTCGCGCCAGCGGAGGTCAGCCTTGTTAGACTTTTTGAGGAAAGGCAAATAATCCGCCATTTTTCCATCGATGTTAAATTTGCCTTCGTCAACCAGG
>JAYVAP010000700.1:0-3287 GCA_043750915.1 Spirosoma sp.
GGTTCCAAAAAATAAGTTGGCGGGCAAACCAACTACGGCTTCGAGCAGGTTTTCGTCGATGAGCCGCTTCCGGATAACCCCTTCCGAACTGCCCCGAAACAGCACCCCGTGGGGTATAATAACCCCCACCTGACCGCGTCCTTCGTAGGTGGTTTCGATCATGTGGGAGATAAAGGCAAAGTCGCCTTTGGATTTTGGCGGCACCCCCCGGTGAAACCGCCCAAAACGGTCGCCCGAAGCCGACTCGGCCCCCCATTTGTCGAGCGAGAACGGCGGGTTGGCCACCACCACGTCGAACTTCATAAGCCGGTCGTTTTCCAGCAGCAGGGGGTTATTGAGGGTGTCGCCCCAACGGATAACGGCATCGTCGAAGCCGTGCAGGAACATATTCATGCGGGCCAGGGCGTAGGTGCTGCGGTTAATTTCCTGTCCGTAGAGCGCGAAGTTATTGGATCCAACCTGCCGGGCTACTTTAATAAGCAAAGAGCCGGAACCACAGGTAGGGTCGGCAATGCGGCTACCGGGTTTGGGGGCAACTAATTGCGCTAACAGCGTGGACACCTTCGAGGGCGTGTAGAATTCACCGGCTTTTTTGCCCGCATCGGAGGCAAAGCTATCGATCAGAAATTCGTACACGTCGCCAATAACGTCCTGGCTTTCGAGGTGCGAGGGCGTTAAATCGAGGGACCGGAAGTCTTCGATCATGTTTTTAACGCGCCGGTTGCGGTCTTTTGTCGTACCAAGCTGCCGTTCGGAGTTGAAGCTGATATCGCCAAAGACGCCTTCCAGTTTTGCCCGGTTGGCTTCTTCGAGCTGGTCGAGGGCAACATCTACTTTTTCGCCAATATCGGTGGCGTTGCGCTGTTCGTACAGGTAATCGTAGCGCGACACCTCGGGCAGTCGAAAGCGTTCAAACTGTTCCAGAGCCCGCTGCGTGCGCGGGGCATTATCGGTGGTTTCTCCGTACTTATCCAGGTAAAACTGCTGCCGGTCTTTCCATAGATCAGACAGGTATTTCAGAAACAGAAACGTCAGGATATAATCCTTGTACTGGGAGGGATCAATAACCCCCCGGAAAGTGTCGCAGGCCCGCCAAACGGCCGCATTGATTTCAGTGGCAGTAACCAGGCGTTGGCCGGGTCTTAGCGGTGGGGTTGGAGCGTTGTCGAAAAGCATTGGTACAATAAGTCCTGGTGGCGGTTAAGTTGTTGGTGACTCAGGTCGTGGATGGTTAGAAATTCGTGGTGTAAATCAATCAATCGCTGCTGCGTGTCGATTGAAGGCAAAGGTATAGGCAGGTCGAGCAAATCTTTTTTGTTCAGCGTCAGCACCGTAGAAGCGGCCACAATTCTATTTTGCAGTTGGTGCTGAGTGGTCGGCAAGTTTAGGTAGCAAGCCAAAAATTCGGGCAAAATTGCCGCTGAATCATGGACCCGCAGGATGTAAAACGCCCCGGAAACGATTACACCGGGGTAATTGTCCCGGTAGAAGACCGCCACACTTCTGGCCCCTTTATTGGCCAGCAGAACGTCGCCGAAGCGCGCCCAGGCCCGCTCCGACAGCATACGGGTTGTTGTAGTCGCTTTGGGCGCGTTCGCTAATAATCTGCCAAATTGGTCAACGTCTCCAAGTTGGAGAAACCCCACCTTGTCTTCAGATGCAGCGGCTTCAACACGGGGCGCACCCACACTGACCGATGCCAGGCTAAACAGGGGTCGTTTATTCACGGGACAAATATATAAAAAATACTGCTATACAACAATATAGTTGCTTGTGGTATGGAACTAAATGTGATCCCGTTTTGGTTGAAGTGCTTAGATAGTACGGGAACGACGGATTTATCACCCGAATAAAAATTTTAATGGAGAAGCTGGCCCTGTAGACAGGAAAACCGTTTTTCAAAGACCCGTAGAGACGCAAAACGCAACCTGTGTCTGCAATGCCCAGGCAATAAATACAAGCAAGGATGATTGCCGTTATTCAGCGCGTTTCTCAAGCCTCCGTTACGATTGACGGGATATTAAAAAGTCAGATAGCTACTGGCTTGCTGGTGTTGCTCGGCATCACCCACACTGATACGGCGGAAGATGTGGACTGGCTCAGCAAGAAAATTGTGGGCCTGCGAATTTTCAGCGATGCCGACCAGAAGATGAACCTTGACGTGGCCGCTGTGAATGGTAACATTCTGCTTGTCAGCCAGTTTACCCTCCACGCCAGCACCAAAAAGGGCAACCGCCCCGGTTTTACCGAAGCCGCCCGGCCCGAGGTGGCCATACCGCTCTACGAAGCCCTGATTGCCCGCCTGACCCACGACCTCGGCCAGCCCATACAAACCGGCCAGTTTGGGGCCGACATGCAGGTGATGCTGCTCAACAACGGGCCGGTAACGATTGTGATCGACACAAAAAACAGGCTATGAGTGAAAGTTAATACCCCGCCCGGTACGTACGAAAATCAGCCGATGGGCTAATTTTCGTCAGTCTGCACCCCGTTTAGCCGCGCTACTTTTGAAAAAAAACGGCGATGACGACTACGGTAAAGCAACCCACCGAACTTGTCTGCTATCACTGCGGCAGCAACTGTTCCCCCTTCGTCCCTCCGCTTCTCTACGATCAAAAAAACTTTTGCTGTAGTGGCTGCCAAACCGTTTACCAGGTCTTGAGCGACTACCAGCTTTGTCAATATTACGACCTCAACCTTACGCCGGGCCGGGCCACGACAGGCCGGATACCAGAAATTGACCGGCTGGCGTTTTTAGATGTGCCCGACATTGCCGCTAAGCTCCTCCATTTTCAGAACGATAAGCTGGCCCACGTCACGTTTTTTGTCCCGGCCATTCATTGCTCATCGTGCTTATGGCTGCTCGAACACCTTTATCGCATTGAGCCGGGCATTGGCCAAACCCGCGTCGATTTCCTGAAAAAGCAGGTGCATCTGGTGTTTGACCCGGCTCGTCTGTCGCTGCGGCAGGTGGCTCAGCTACTCTCTTCGCTGGGCTATGAACCGCTCATCAGCTTCAACGATGTGGTGAAAGCAGGCCAGAAACCCACCTACCACCGCCCGCTGCTGTATCGGCTGGCGGTGGCGGGCTTTTGCGCAGGCAATATTATGCTCTTCAGCTTCCCGGCGTATTTGGGTATAGACGACCCGGCGTTTGAAACCTGGTTTGGCCTTATTAATTTTCTGCTGGCAACGCCCGTCGTGTTTTATTCGGGGTCAGGCTATTTTACATCTGTCTGGCAGAGTCTGCGCCAACGAATTATCAACATCGACTTCCCTGTTCTGCT
>JAYVAP010000701.1:0-3044 GCA_043750915.1 Spirosoma sp.
GCGAGGTGGCGGCCCGGTTTAGTGCCGCCAGAAAAAGAAAATAACCCCGCCCATACCAGGCCCGAAATCGTTCGCTTACTCCGGAATCGTGCTGGGGTATGTAATCCAGCAGGCGGTTCAGATCGAAGCGGTCCGATGCCTGCCCAACGCCCGCCCGCTGCCCGTCAATGGCATTGCAGGCCTGCTCGAAATGGTTCGGCTGGGGAATCAAAAGGGCTGGTTTCCCCAGGTAAGCCGCTTCGCATACCGACTCGAACCCGGCCGTAGTGATTACGGCTTTGCAACGGGCCATAAAAGCCAGATAGCGTTTTCCATCGATGGCGTGGTAAGTCAGGGTTTCGTCAATCACCTGATCGGGAACGTCGACACCCGCGTGGAAACCGTCAATTTTCACGTCGGGACGTTGGGCATGAGCCTGGGCAATGTCAACCTTCATGCCGGGCTGGGTGACGTAAGCCAGCAAAAAATCGCCGGGGGTTGGTTTCAGTTCGGTTATTTCCTGCCGCAGCAGGGGTGGCACCACACGCAATCGCTGGGCGGGTTCGTCGGGTTGTTTATCGAACGAAAGAGCCAGTAACTCCCGCGCGCCGAAGCAGGTGAGCCGCGTGTTCAGCCGGAACGCCAGCCGGTAAAACCACTGCCCCGGCGGTCGCTGAAAGTTAGGGTGAAAGGCCATGTACTGGTGGGCAATGCACACCATCGGGGCCGAGGGAGCCAGCAAAGCATAGGCCAAACCGCCGAGCATTTCGTAGAAATTCACGACTACATCGGGCCGGTGCGCGTCAATGTGGTCGCGAACCTGTTTTAAACTGCGCCAGAGCGGTCCGGCGTAGCGAATGGCGTTTAGGGTCGTTTTAAACGGCTGTAGCTCGTTGGTGCCGGCGTTGTAGACCAGGCCGGGACTGAACACGGGCGTAATGGGAGCCGTGAATGCTTCGCTGAAAAAAGCCGGAACACCCCGCTCAGGCGTTGTGCCAACCAGCGCACCAATCACCTCGTGGCCCGCCGTCCTGATAATCTGCGCCAGGGAGATCGCCTGCGTTAGATGGCCCCTGCCTTCGCCCTGTACTAAAAATAAAACGCGCATGTCGTTGATAATTAATCGATTTGTGGGGCAGAAAAATCCGTGTCGAGTAATTTTTGGGCTTGTTTAACCACCTTTTTGGCGGCTTTTTCTTCGGCATCTTCTTCCGACAGGTCTGAAGTGTAGTAGAGCAAACTCCAGTTGCCATCGTGGTCTTCAACCAATGCACTCAGCGATTCGACCCAGTCGCCGGAGTTCATGTAAATAATGCCGTCGAACTCATGAATGGCTGGCTGGTGAATATGGCCGCAGATAACCCCGTCGCATTTTCGGGCGCGGGCCAGTTCGGTCAGTTTTTGCTCGTAATCGGAGATGTAGCTGACAGCCTGCTTGATACGGCCCTTTATCTTTTGCGACAGTGAATAGTAAGGCAGCCCCCGCCGGGTTCGGTATTGATTGTACAGCTTGTTGACCCACAGCAGAAATGTGTAGCCTACATCGCCCATATAAGCCAGCCATTTTAGCTGCGAGGTAATGGAATCGAATACATCGCCATGGGTTACATAAAACTTTTTCTGGCCTGAAGTAAGCAGGTAGTCTTTACGGATAGAAAAGTTTTTGCCTACTTTCATGGGCATGACCTGATCCAGGAAATCGTCGTGATTGCCGCGCAGATAAATAACTTTGGTATCGTAGTGAACGATTTGCTTTAAAACCGTTTTAAAAAAGGCAGTATGTTTTTTTTTCCAGGTGCCATACTGCTTCAGTTGCCAGCCGTCGATGATGTCGCCGTTGAGGATGAGCTTCTGGCACGAGTAATTTTGCAAAAACTCAGTGGCTTCCTTCGCCTTCGACCCCGCCGTGCCCAGGTGAATATCAGACATGACGATGGTGCGGAACTGCGTACTTGATTTCATGGACGAATTTAGGATTCATACATGAACTGGGTTTTACCGAAAGATTACCAAATTAGAAACAATTGCCAATAAAACGGGCAACTCTTCATACTGACTTAACAAACAGATTAAATGGAAAATCCGGTACTGATTTTTGGCGCAGGAAACCTGGGACTAACCGCGCTGGACCTGTTCCAGCGCAATAACGTGGTGGTTTATGGCTTGCTGGACGATGACAAAAGCCTTCATGGCCAGGCGTTTGGCGATGTGCTGGTGCTGGGCGAGACCGATGATGATGGTTTTCTGAAACTTATCGGCCAGAAATGTGAGGCTTTCGTGGCCATTGCCGACGGGCGGGTGCGCAGGCGATTGGTTAAAATGCTGAACGAACGGCGTAAAGTGCAGCCCGTAAATGGCATTCACGATAAGGCAGTCGTGTCCGTACTGGCTACGCTGGGCCACGGTAACCTCATTGCCGCCCACGCCGTGGTGAACCCCTATGCTGATCTGGGCAACCACTGCATTGTTCAGTCGGGAGCCGTGGTTGAGAGCCGGGCCAAAATCGGCGACTATGTGCATGTGGGCACCGGGTGCCTCATTAACAGTGGTGTCGTTGTAGAAGAGAGTGCTTTCATTGGCACCGGCGCAACCCTGATTGCCGGTATCACCATCGGCAAAAACGCCCGGATTGGGGCAGGCTCCGTCGTTGTAGAAAATGTTGCCGCCGGTGCCACCGTATTCGGCAATCCGGCCCGGCCCGTGTAGAGAGACACAACCGCTCAGAAAAGGGCTGACGCACCAGAAGACGCAAAATGTTGCCGGTCAGTCGGTGCGGTCTCTACTCGACGTATAACACTTCGTTGGCCAGAAAATCCTGGTAGGTTTGCTCCAGACCGTCTTTAAGGTCGGTAGTGTGCTGCCAGCCCAGGCCATGAAGCCGCGACACGTCCATCAGCTTGCGGGGCGTACCGTCGGGCTTGTCGGTATTCCAGTGAATGTTGCCCGCAAACCCAACGGTTTCCCGGACCATCTCTGCCAGTTCGCGGATGGTAACATCCTGACCGGTGCCGACATTTACAAAAAGGTCGTCGTTGTAGTGTTCCATCAGAAAAAAACAGGCATCG
>JAYVAP010000702.1:0-2292 GCA_043750915.1 Spirosoma sp.
ACCAGAAAATTCACCGCGATCTGGTGCTGGCCGTGCGGTTTGCCTTTAGCCAGTCGGGTGGACCATCGCCCAAACAAAGCACGCTGGGCGGCATGGAAAATTGGGTTAGTAGCAATCCCGACAACACAAAGGAACAGTCGTCGTCGAATCCACTGATTTTGCCCAACACCATTCCCAACGAAGTCAGAACGGACTACCGGGATGTTTTTTTTCTCGACTTTGCCGGGCCACTGCGTGGTTTCCGCCAGGGCAAACTGACGGGAAACAGCTATATGCTGCTCAATACCGAACTCCGCCTGCCGCTGGTTCGCTACCTGTATCGGGGTAATATAACGTCTAATTTTCTGCGTAATCTACAACTGGTAGCCTTCAGTGATGTGGGCACTGCCTGGACGGGCAGCGGGCCGTTTAGTATGCAAAATAGCCTAAACACGGAGGTTGTGGGGGGCGGTCCCATTCCGTTTCGGGCCAAGGTTACTAATTTCAAAAACCCATTTCTGATCGGCTACGGAGTCGGTGCCCGCACAATGCTTTTCGGGTATTTCGTGAAGTTCGACTATGCCTGGGGCCGGGAGGATAAAGTGGTGAGCAAGCCCATCGCCTACCTTACCCTTGGCTACGATTTCTGACGCGCCACCCCCAAAACTGAGTATAGCCAGGCCGCTCCCCCACGGGGAGCGGCCTTTTTTGGCCCTATTTGCCGGTGATAGAGGCCATGGCAGTATTTTAGCGGCCTGTTCCAAAATTTCGGCGCAGTATTTGCTTGTCCATAAGCGGCATTCGCTACCCCATTTTCTATGATCCGTATTCTATCCGTACTGGCAATTATCTGGCTGATAGCCGACCCCGTGGGGGCACAGTCGCTCATAAAACGGGCCGACCGGCAATTCGAACAGTTAGGCTATGCCCAGGCCATTGAGCTGTATGAGCAGGCACTGGCCGATTCGAGCGCCCTATCGGTCGATGACCGGCGGGATGCACGGGCCAGGCTGGGCTACAGCTATCAGCAAACGCGGGATATGGTCAATGCCGAACGGGTATACCGCGATCTGCTGCGCAGCGGTAAGTTGCCTGACAGCTACGCCCGCTCCCAGTTGTTCTATGCCCAGGCACTGGCCAGCAACGGAAAATACCGGGAAGCGCAGCTTGCCTATGATACCTACGGAAGCCTCCAAACAGCCAACAAGCGTTTGCCTGCCTTCTCGAAACTCTACCGCGATGTGAGCACGCTGACCCGAAATTCGAATAGCTACCGGATTGAGTTTTTGACGATGAACACCCGGCAGGCCGAGTTCAGTCCCATCCTGTATAAAGATGGGCTGGTGTTTGTGTCGACGGGTAACGGCAGCAACGGAATCAAGCGGGTATTTAAATGGAACAACACGCCCTTTCTGGACCTGTATTACCTGCCCGACCTGAAAACGATTCGTACCGACAAAGCCGCCAGCTTAGGTGGCAGCACACCCGCCAAACAAGCACGAATCCCGTCGCTAAGGCCATTGGGAGGGGATGATTATACGGCCCCAACCGCCAACGATACCCGAACGGTTGGCCTATACGGTGGCCCGGCCAAGGGCAGGGACGCGGGCAGTCAGTCCAGTAATGAGTCGGATCAGTTTAGCCGGATGCTGAACACCAAATACCACGAAGGACCGGCCGCCTTCAGCAAGGATGGCACCACGGTAATTTTTACCCGGAATAACTTCAACCGGGGACGGTATCGGAAAAGTAAAGACGGCATCAATAAACTTAAGCTCTACAGTGCCACCCAAACAAATGGCGTGTGGAGCAACGCCGAAGAGTTGCCCTTTAACAGTGATGAATTCTCAACCGGCCATCCGTCCCTGGCCAGCGACCCCAGCGGCCACCCCGATCAGCTGCTCTATTTCGCATCCGACCGGCCGGGGGGGCTTGGCGGTACCGATATCTACGTGTCTAAACGGGTGAACAACACCTGGAGCGAACCCGTGAACCTCGGCAGCGATCTGAACACGAAAGGCAACGAACTTTTTCCCTTTGCCGACACCAAAGGAAGCCTGTATTTTTCCTCGGATGGGCATCCCGGCCTGGGCGGTCTGGACCTGTTTCATGCCAGCCTCACACCCAACGGACAGCAGGGCCGGGTGGTGCGGAACCTCGGCGAACCACTCAACTCATCCAGGGATGATTTTGGCATCATTACCGATGGTGCCCGCAACAGTGGCTATTTCAGCAGCAACCGTAAAAACGGCGGGGCCGACGACGATGTGTACCGGTTCACCCGGGAAGGGTCGCTCTACCCGTGCCGCGAAC
>JAYVAP010000703.1:0-8432 GCA_043750915.1 Spirosoma sp.
GTAGTCTGCTGCTTGCTTTGCAGTATGGTTTGTACGCCGTTCATCTGCCGCACCTGACTTTGGCGGGCATTGGAATACTGCCGTAAATAGCGGTAGCGGGCTACGAGCTGGTTGAAATTGTCGGCAGCAAACAAAAAACCCAGCGGATTAACCTGTTGACGGCGTTTATCGGCAGCATAAATCATGGAGCCATACTCGTCGCGGAGTTTATCCAGGTCGCGTGTGAGGGTGGTGCTGGCCTGCCTGAGTGCGGCAATTTCAGTTTCGGTCAGCTGGATGTCTTTGTTGAGCAGGCCAATCTGCTGCGCCTGCGCCTGAATCTGCTGGTTGAGCGCTTTCAGTTGGCCCAGTCCTACCTGTTTTTCGGAGGCCGTTTGTTTAAGCACCGTCCGAATCTGGTTCATCTTCTCTACATTCTGCTTTTTTTCCTTCTCCAGCACCTGCCGACTGCGCTGGGTTTGCTGCGCCCGGGCCGGCAAAATCAACAATACCAGACCAGTAAGCAACGGGGCCAACCGACGAAACCAGAAAACAACAAACCGATTATGGGTGTGCATACGTACTGAAACCAACTGCGTTAATTAGGGCCGACGTTTATAGTTGGCCGGGATGGTGAACGGGAAACCCGGATTTTTTTCGATCAGCTCTACTTTATTATACTTGATGCGCAGCAGCGTCTGGTAAAATTGACCGTCGGATTTAGATTTATAATCCAGCGTTACTAAACTGGTATACGGAAAAAGAAAATTGTTGAGGGCCGTAAAATCTTCATAGTCCAGGCGCAGTGTATTTTTGGTGGGTTGTTCGGTCACCATCAGTTTTTTAAGTTTACGATCCGCTGCGCCAATATAATTTTCGACCAGCACTTTGCCTTCGCTCTGGCGCAGCAACAGGTAGTCGCGTTCGTTTTTTATTTTCTGGGCGGGGCGCTTGGGAAGAGGCAAATTACCCACAATGAGTGCCTGCAACAGGGCAAAGTTCATCTCAAAATTAAATTGTCGGCTCAGTGCAGGAAAATCATAAACCGCATATTCCCGGTGAATTTTGTCGATGATTGTGATGGAGTCATGCGTGATCAGTGCCCGAACTGCTTCAATACCTAACTTACTGACCGACAGCCAGATGAGACTATCTTTAAGTGCCCGGATATGGATATTGGCGTTGTCGATGTCCTGATCGGGACTTTTAAAGGAGATTTTGGATTTGGCTGTCAGGTAACGAAAGTCGATTTCAGCCACGTTGGCGCGGGCTTCCTCAATACCGGGGCGGGGCGTTGCAGTGGTGGTGTCAGAGGCAGGCAACGGCAATACCACCCCTACCGAATCTGTTCTGGTGGGGATGGTGCCCAGCGAATCGGCCACCCGCTGCTGTTGCACAACGGTTGCCGCCCGGGATAAATGCCGCCGTTGGCAACCGCCTGCCTGGACCACCAGACTCAACAGCAAAACATAGAAAAAGAATTTATTCATAGAGTTTACCAGCGGCAATTTTTTTCTCCAGATTAGGTCCGGCACCGCCTTTTATTTTGGCCTTTTTCCATTGGTCGAGTGCTTGCGGAGTCTGCCCGAGCTGATACAAAACGTCGCCATAATGTTCAATAATGGTACCGCTCACACCAGTGCCGGCGGCCAATGCCTGCTCTAAATACTGTTTGGCCTGTATGTAGTCTTTAGACACATAGAGCACCCAGGCATAGGTATCTAAATAAGTGGCGTTGGCCGGATTTCGCGCCACCAATTGTTTGGCCAACGCCAGCGCACGGGGTAGGTTTTGTTTCCGCAGCGACAGAAAATAGCTGTAATTGTTCAAGACGTGGTCGTTGAGGGGGTCGGCTTTAAGCGCGGCTTCGTAGGCTTCGTCGGATTTAGCATGGTCGCCCAACCCATTATACGCATCACCGAGTTGCGCACCGATGCCTTTTCTGAGGTCGGCATCGGTGGTGGCACTCAGCAATTTCTGGCTTTCTTCGAGGGCATCTACCGCCTGCTGATACCGGCGTTTGACGAGGTTGGCCGATCCATTGAAGTACCAGAACAGCCCCTGCGTGGGGAATACCTCCAGTGCCTGCTGCGAATGAGTCAGCAAACTATCGATCTGGTTGAGTTCGCCATCCAGTTGGAGCAGCGTTGCCCACACTTCATACACCGACCCATCTAAGCGGGTGGCTTTGGCAAAGGCATCGCGGGCATCGGTTTTTTTGCCCTGCTGTAGCAGCAGTTCGGCGAGTACTATTTGGGTTTTAGGGTCATTGGGAGCACCTTTGGCCAGATTTTGCGCCATCGCCAGCGCATCCTGCCGACCCGCTGTGCTTTCGTTGGTCATGCCCGCGTAGTTCGCCAAAATCCGGGCTTTCAGGCCTGCTTCGAGATTAGGGCTGGCCAGCACCAGATTCAGTTCTTTGGTCACGCGGGCCATGTCACCTTTTCTGCGGTAGATGTCGGCCAGCAGCACGTGGGCCTGTGGCAGATCGGCATTCAGTTTCAAGGCGCGGTCGATCCAGGTAATGGCCTGATCGGGGCGGTCGGCGGCAATGAGCAACTCGGCTCCTTCGAGCAGGTATTCGGGGTTGCCGGGGTCAGCCAGCACCAGCTTTTCGGCTTCTCCAACAGCCTGGTCTATTTTGTTTTGTTTGAGGTAGATGCGCTGTTTCTGGCGGGTAATTTCTTCATTCAGGCCCAGTTCCCGTTCCACCCGGTTGTAGGTGGCGAGGGCTTTGTCGGGTTTCTCATCGAACAAATAAATGGCGGCCAGTTCAACGCCATACTCGGCATGCTCGTTTCCTTTCTTGAGCAGGTTTTCATAGAGTTCCTCGGCTTCGCCGTAGCGTTTCTGTTTCACATACAGTTCGGCCAGCAACAGGGCGTAGAATTTATTTTTGCTATCGAGCGCATAGGCTTTAGCCGCAAAGAGCACGGCTTCGGCGGGTTTGCCCATTTTCGAGAAAGCCGTGGCGGTGGCAAACTGCGCGGCTGCATTGACCGGACTTTTTTGCAGCACCTTACCAAACTGGGTGATGGCTTTGGTTGGTTCGTCGGTCATCAAATACCGCATACCATCGGCAAATAGGGTTTCCTCCTCCATCCGAACCATCGTTGTTGACATTGAGCCGGGTTTGGTGGCGGTGGTGTCGGCCCGGCCGCGTTTGCGCTGCGCCAGGCCGGGTGTCAGGCCAACCCAGAGCATCAGTCCCAGGCCAACAGCCCAACCTATGCGGGCGCAAATGAAACAAAATGGGGCGGGTATATTCATGCTGGTCAGCATACTGGGGGTGCGTGTTTATGAAAACGTGGCTCAACTCGTTCTATTGCAGTTTTTCGCTCGGCAAACCCTTCAAACAAAGGTAGTTCAAAATCCTGAATCAGAAATCCGGGAACAAGTGCTGCCATTTGCGTTTATATGCTGTGGGGCCGGTGCCTTTATGCAGGCGCATGAGCCGACGACACATAACAAACAATCCAGGAAAACGATGAACACCCAAGAGATGGAAACGCTGTATACAGCCACGGTCAGCAACGTGGGCGGGCGCGAAGGCGATGTAAAGTCGCTCGATGGCTTTCTGAAGTTAGACGTAAAACGACCCGTGGAGATGCACGGCACGGGCGGAGCCGCCAACCCCGAAATGCTCTTTGCAGCCGCCTATAGTGCGTGCTACAACGGCGCACTGATGGCGGTGGCCGAACGACGGAAGCTGATTTTGCCGGAACATGCGGTGGAGGTAAGCATCTCGCTGAACAAAGACGGCAACAACATGTTTTTGTCGGGAAAAATCACCGTTAAAGCACCCGGCATGGAACACGACGAACTACAGCAACTGGCCGAAACTGCCCACGCCGTTTGTCCCTACTCCAAAGCCGTCAAAGGCAACATGGACATGAAAATTGAGGTACTGGTATAAACCCGGCCTGCAGTGTGCACATCGGTGCGCTGGCCAGCAGCAGATCTGCTGTCGGCCAGCGCATCAGCTAAACTTCTCCAGCTGCTTCACCAGCGTACCGAAATCTTTTGGGTAGGGGGCCACAAAGGTTTGCTCAGTACCGTCGAGCTGGGCAAACGTGAGCGAATGCGCGTGGAGTGCCACCCGGTTTATGAGCGGCAGTTCTTCAGTGCCCTGTTTGAGGTTGAATTTACGCTTTACGTCCGACAGAAAAACCGGTTTTCCGCCGTAGGTACTATCATTGACAATGGGGGCTTTGAGGCACATCAGGTGCACCCGAATCTGGTGCATGCGGCCCGTAATGGGCAGGCACTCCACCAGCGTTGTGTTGTGGTAGGCCTGAAGCGTATTGAAAATTGTTTCGGCCACTTTTCCTTTTTCCCGGTCGATGCGCACCGCCGTACCGTCTTTAACCGGCGAGATGGGCAGGTAGACTGAAATACCTTCGAAGTTATGAACGCCGTTGGTAATGGCGTGGTAGCGTTTCACCACCTCGCGGTGTTCAAACTGCATGGCCAGGTGCCGGTATGCTTCGGGTTTTTTGGCAATGGCCAGAATACCGGATGTTTCCTTGTCTAAGCGGTGGCCAAGCTGCGCATCGGGATGGTAGGCTTTGGCCATGCGCAGAATACTTTGCCCGCTCCGGTCTGGCGTGCGCTCGTCGAGTGAGGCTACGCGGGGCGGCTTGTTGATGAGCAGGTAGTCATCGTTTTCGAAAACGATGAGGTCTTCAAAATTGAGTTTCACGGCAGGCGGGTTAGTGCGTCGATGCGTGGGGGTGGCGACTATGAAGAAACACAAAAAGCCTCCCCCAGTTGGAAGAGGCTTGATGAACTAAATAATATAAGACGCGAACGACTACAGCGACAGCGTACCGCGTTCGTAAGCCTTGCGAAGTGTCGCTTCCAGGCCGTTTTTGTTAATGGTTTTGATGGCCGACGTAGCCACCTTCAGCGTAATCCATTCGCCCGTTGATTCAACGAAGAACCGCTTTTTTTGCAGGTTCGGGAAGAATTTTCGCTTCGTCTTATTGTTAGCGTGGGAAACATTATTACCCGTCCGCGTGCGCTTTCCTGTGATTTGACAAACTCTGGCCATTACCGTACTGTTTTCCGTATGAGGGCGCAAAAGTAGCTAATTTGCTCGTACTGTGCAAACTCCCCCTTAATTTTTCTTGAATCCGTAAGGACAGTGGCGGCATCCGTTTTTGCAGCAATACCCGCGTTTGAGGTGATAGGCCGCCGTAAAGACCAGGTAGCCTTCGGGCGTATGGTAATAATCCTCGGTGGCTAAACCGGGTGGTTTCTTTTTTCGGGAGTGGCGGGGCATCACATTTTTTGGGCATCTGGCGGAGAAGCCTTATTTTTGAGAAAAACCAGCCAACGGGGGCATTGGTTGCAACAGTCGGCTATTTCTTCATCAGCGCCGGTAACGCAAAAAATCACGATAAACTATGGAAACGACAATGTCTCTGACGGCCACCGACCAGGCCATGCAACTGGAATGGAACTACGGGGCCCATAATTACCACCCCATTCCGGCTGTGCTCGCGCGGGGCAAAGGCGTTCACGTGTGGGACGTGGAAGAAAAACGCTACTTCGATTTTCTGTCGGCCTACAGTGCTGTCAGTCAGGGACACTGCCATCCGCGCATTATCAACGCCATGATCCAGCAGGCCCAGCGTCTGACGCTCACCTCGCGGGCTTTTTACAACGACAAAACCGGCCATTGCGAAAAATACCTCTGCGATTTTTTCGGTTATCAAAAAGCCCTGATCATGAATTCCGGGGCCGAAGGGGGCGAAACCGCCCTTAAACTTACCCGTAAGTGGGGCTACTTAGTCAAAGGTATCCCGCAAAATCAGGCGAAAGTCGTGTTTGCCGCCGGTAATTTCTGGGGCCGGACCCTGGCGGCTATCTCCTCCTCCACCGATCCCAGCAGCACCAATGACTTCGGACCGTTGCTGCCGGGCTACGTCATCATTCCCTACAATGACCTGGATGCGCTGGAAAACACGCTTAAAAACGACCCCAACATTGCCGGATTCATGGTTGAACCCATTCAGGGCGAAGCGGGGGTGGTGGTGCCACACGAAGGCTATCTGAAAGGCGTTCGTGATTTATGTACTAAATATAACGTGCTCTTCATTGCCGACGAAGTGCAAACCGGCATCGCCCGGACGGGTAAGCGCGTTGCCTGCGACCACGAGAATGTTAAACCCGACCTGCTGGTGCTGGGCAAGGCCCTTTCGGGGGGCACCATGCCTGTGTCGGCCGTGATGACCTCGGATGAGGTTATGCTGACCATTAAGCCCGGCGAGCATGGCAGCACCTACGGCGGCAATCCGCTGGCCTGCGTTGTTACTATGGAAGCCCTGCAGGTGGTGGAAGATGAGAACCTGGCCGAGAATGCCACCGCCATGGGGGAGGTTTTCCGCGCCCGCATGACGGCCCTGAGCGGCCGAACCGAGCTGGTGAAGTCGGTGCGGGGCAAAGGCCTGCTCAATGCCATTGTCATTAGTGAGCGGCCCAACCTGGGTTCGGAAACGGCCTGGGAAATCTGCCTGAAACTGAAAGATAATGGCCTGCTCACCAAACCCACCCACGGCGACAAAATCCGCTTTGCGCCCCCGCTCATTATCAATGAAGATCAGATGCACGAAGCCTGCGATATTATCGAGAAAACGATAATGGCGTTTTAGAAACAATCCATGAACTTGCCAAAACGGGCCTGTACAGGGGAATCGTGATAGATTCATCGGCATAGGCCCGTTTTTTTCTGTCGGCCCAAACCAACATACGGCACAATAACGACGAAAAGCGGCCGTGCATTGTCAATACCCGTCCCGAAGCCCGTCTGGTATTGCCATCCCTTACTGAAATACCTGCCGACTGACTTTTCCCTTCGCACCCACGGCATAACACGTGCCTTTAACACACACAAGGGCATGATGTCCATCGATGTCGAGGGTTTGCCAGGTCTGCCCCTGATCGGCCGAGAGACTCGTGCCCGATGGCCCCACCGTGAGCAGGCGGTCGCCGGGGAGCAGCGCAACGGCTTCTTTCAAACCCGGCGGATTGGTGGGGCTAACGAGTTGCCACGTTTGGCCACCGTCGCGGGTGAGAGCTGCGTTGGGGCCGGGCTGTTGGGTTTGTGTGTAGTTACCACCGACAGCCATGCCCACTTTGGTGCTAAAAAACTGCATACCAAACAGACCCGTAGCTTCTCCGCCGGGCAGCGGTGTGTTGGCAACGGCCCACGTGCGGCCCCGGTCGGTGGAGCGAAAAACACGGCCCACGCCCGCCCCGCCCGAGGCAATCCAGGCGTTTCGTTTGCCCTGCACCACCAAACTACTGCCGCTGGCCGCAAAAGCGGCCTCGTTGGGTTGCATGGGCGGCAGCGAAGCGTCGGCTATGCGTTGCCAGGTTTGCCCGCCATCATCCGTCGTCAGAATAAACCATTTGTTGTTCACGGGGTCGCCAAACACGATCCCGTGCCGGCTATCCCAGAAATCCATGCCGTCCAGAAAAACGCCCGGCTCGGTGGTTTGGTAAAGTAGTGTCCAGGTTTGGCCGCCGTTGGTGGTTTTGTAGATGCGGGCCTGCCCTTTCTCGGCGGGTCCCGCGCTCATCAGGCAGGCTGTTTGCGCGTCAATGGCCTGCACATCCCGAAAATCAACCGTTTGGGCATCGGGCACCGTGCCCGTTTGCCAGGTTTGTCCGTCATCGACACTGCGCACGAACGTGCCGTTTGTGCCGCCAATCCAGATGACACCGGCCCCCGCCATGCTAACCGACCGGAAACTGGCATCGGTGCCCACGGACTGGGCTTTCCACTGGGCAACCGCGCAGGAAGAACGCAGCAGCAAGCCGCCAAACAAAATAAAAAGGGCGCGTTTCATGGGTGATAGGCGAAATAATGGGCAACTCAGATCGGTAGGCTAAGGCAACACATTACCTTTCCGGGCTCTCTACGGTGTTGGGTCGCGTGGCGAAACCGATGCAGGTTCAGCGATGGACCGGAGCCGCCCAATTTCCTCGGCCTGACTGTTGGACTTAAAATAGAAATAAAGACCCGAAATCAGGAATATTTTAGACAAAATGAAGATGACAATAAAAGCCGTTCGCCAGTTTTTATGCACCCGGATATGGGTGTCGCTAACCTCCACGTCGACGTAGTTCGATTTCGTGGCCGGTTCGGCATTGGTGGCTGGCTGACCAAACCGGGATTGATGGCCTGGTGCCTGTTTTTCAAGTTCAGTGCCGTTAATGCGCTGCACAATGGCGGTTTTCAGCCCCGGTGGCGGGGGTATGCCCCTGTCGGCAAGATATTGTTCCATGGCTATTTCGAGTTCACTGAGGTCTGCCAACACGTCGGGATCGGTGGTTAGCACCTGTGTCAACTGTTGCTTCTCATCGGCAGATATCAAACCCGACAAGTGGGAATCCAGCGTGCCACTTATCAGATACGGGTAATTCTTCACGCTTGGATAATTAAC
>JAYVAP010000704.1:0-2662 GCA_043750915.1 Spirosoma sp.
TAGTTGTCGAGAATGAGCTGAATTGTGTTGGCATTGTAGGCATTGATCCAGTAGGCAATCTGCTCATTCTGGCTCCATTGGTCGGTTGGCGGATTTTGGGCCAGCAAATCGAGGTATTTTTTTAGTTCCTTTTGGTCTTTTTTCAGTCCTTTGTAGTTGACCAATCCTTTATCATCGACGTATTTTTTAACCAGCTGGTCAAAAATAGCATGACTTACGGGCGGGGCGGCAGCCGGTTTTTGAGGGGTCTGGTAGGGGTTGCAGAAAGCCGATGTCAGGACCATCGTCAAACCGATCAGCATCAGAGCCATTCCTTTCAACGCGGAGTATGTCATAATTTCTTCGTTTGTTTACAAAATATATACGTCCGGGCGGGCCAAAAGGTTTAGCTACAGCCGTGCTACTGACACATTCACCGAAAGAAAATGAATCTCGATTTAACCGGAAAAACTGCCCTCGTGGGCGGCAGTACGCAGGGCATTGGCCGTGCAACCGCCATTGAACTGGCCCTGCTGGGGGCCACCGTCGTGCTCATGGCCCGCAACGAAGATACCCTCCGCGAAGCAACGGGCACATTGCCAGCAGCCCATGGCCAAACGCACCGCTACCTCGTGGCCGACTTCAGCCAGCCGGGAGCCGTGTCGGTGGCTATTGCGCAGCATCTGGCCCTGCATCCCGATCTGCACATACTCATCAACAACACGGGCGGTCCGGCGGGCGGCCCACTAATTGATGCAGAACCAGAGGAGTTTATACAAACGTTTCACAATCACCTGCTTAACAATCAGGCCTTAGTGCAGGCAGTGGTCCCGGCCATGCGTCGGGCGGGTTATGGCCGAATCGTCAACATCATTTCTACGTCGGTGAAGCAGCCCATTGTGGGGTTAGGTGTTTCAAACACGATCCGGGGGGCAGTGGCTCAGTGGGCCAAAACCCTGTCGCTTGAGCTGGGCCGATTCGGCATTACGGTCAACAACGTTTTGCCGGGCTTTACGCGCACTGCCCGCTTAGATGCTGTGCTGGCTATGCGGGCCAACGCAGCGGGCCTGTCGGTGGCCGAGGTGGCAACCCAGATGGAGAGCGAGATTCCCGTGGGTCGTTTTGCTACGGCGGAGGAAGTAGCAGCGGCTGTAGCCTTTTTATGTACGCCCGCAGCGGCCAGCATCAACGGCATCAACGTGCCCGTGGACGGGGGGAAAACGGGCAGTTTGTAATCCCGGACAGTTGATCAAACCAGGCTGTTTTTAAACGCGTAGGCAACCATACCGGCGGTATTTTTGGTGCCGGTTTTCTCCAGAATCCGCAGGCGGTGTCCTTCTACGGTGCGGGGGCTAAGGAATATTTTCTCACTGATTTCGTTGGTCGATAAGCCTTCGCAAATGAGTACCAGCACCTCTTTTTCCCGCTCCGAAAGCAGTATTTTGCTGTTATAGAACGCATTGATGGGGCGGGCAACCGTTATTTTGTTGGTCATTTTGCGGAGCATCGCCTTCGACACAAACTCGTTCAGATATACGCCCTCGTCCATCACTTTCCGAACGGCTTTTTCCACTTCGCCCGCTTCGGCATCTTTCAGGAGGTAGCCGCTAACGCCCTTTTCGAGCAGGTGCAAAACCATTCGGTCCTCATCATGCATGGTGAGGACCACAATTTTGATGAGCGGGTAATGTTCGCGCAGGTAATCGGCGGTGGCGGTGCCGTCCATAACCGGCATTTGCAGGTCGAGCAGTACCACATCGGGCATTTTCCGGGCAATCCGGTCAATGAGTTCCTGCCCGTTGCCCGCTTGCAGAATCAACTCGAAATCGTGAACCTGACTGAGTATACTCGCCATGCCGGCCCGAAACAGCGTGTGGTCGTAGCAGAGTGCCAGTTTGATCTTTCGCATAGGGAGGTAATGTTAAAAGGCAGGCATAGGTCGTTAAACGGGTCTGTGGCGCAAACAACCGGCACGAATATACATAACCCGTTACGTAAGAAAAAAACATATTGCCCTGACCATCAACGCATTTTTTCACCCCTTTTTTTGATCAGCCTACTCGCTAAAGACTTTTGTTTCGGGTGCGGGGTCGGGCACACGCAGCTGCACGTGAATCCGCGTGCCCCGGCCGGGTGCCACATCGAAGGTAACATGCCCATCCAGCACACTCAGGCGGCTTTCTACGTTGCGCAGCCCTAGCCCGCCCCGCTTACTTTCCAGGAGCGCGTCGAAATCAAAACCCACGCCATCGTCCAGCACCGACATCCGCACGTCGGGGCCGGGGCAGTAGAGCTGGATGGTTATGTGCCGGGCGCGGGCATGGCGGATGGCGTTGTTGACCAATTCCTGGGCAATGCGGTAGAGCATCAGGGAAATTGAGGTGGGCAGGCTGGCCAGGGCATCGGGGCAATCGACATGCACGTTCAGTTCGCCATCGGTGGCGCGGTCGGCCAGTTCCTCGAGGGCGGCCATCAGCCCAAAATGTTCGAGGGTGGTGGGAATCAGGTCGCGGCTGATGCGCCGAACGTTGGTCATGGTCTCGTCGATCATGGCGCGCGTTTTCTGAACCTGCAGGCTCGTGCGCATGGTTAGGTCGTGGCTCATTTGCCGCTCCAGCTGATTGAGGCTCATCTTTGTGACTGACAGCATGGTGCCAATGCCATCGTGCAGGTCTTCGGCAAG
>JAYVAP010000705.1:0-8897 GCA_043750915.1 Spirosoma sp.
GGTCTGGCCAATTTTAACGCTCGACAGTCCGCTTATCAGCACCGGTCCGGGCACACTGCCAGCGGCTTTCACCTCAATAGTAGCCCCGGCACTACCCAAAGCCGTGTTGGCGGCCGAGTTGCCAATTACCGCCATCCGCCGGGCCAAACCCGCCGTGTTCAGGGTGACGGAGAAGGCATAGATGCCCCCCACAACCGGTATGTCTTGTGCCACCGCAAAGCCATCGAGTGTGGCACTGACTTTGGTAATACCCGCTCCGGTTACCGTGCCGCTGAAACTGGCAGGCTGACCAACGGCCACGAACGAAGGTACCCACAGCAACAGCCCGCCCGAGGGCGCAGCCGCCACCCGCAGCGAAGCCTGGGGCGTTGGCCCAATGGGTACAATAGGATCGGTAGTGGGATGGCAGTTTTCCAGTAGAAACAGCCCGACAACGCCTACCAGAAGAAGTTTTATCGTTTTCATATCAATAACAGATTAACGAACAACGGAGAAGGTATACGTTTGCGACACCACCTGGGTACCATTGGCCAGTAAGCCCCGTACCTCCAGTTTACGGTTAGTGCCGAGGGTGTTGAAGGCGTAGAGCAAACTAAATTTACCACTGGCGGGTGTGGCAAAGCCGAGCGAGAAGCCGTCGGCCAGCAGTTGTACCCGGCTGATGGCCGCACCCGACAAGCCGTTGAACACGACAGCCTGATTCAGGCGGATGGTGGCAGGCATCGACACCGAGAGGGCGGGGGCCACTACCTTCAGGGTGCCCGTGAATGTGCCCACGGCCGCGCCCGCTGTATTATAGCCCGTTAAAACCAGCTGGCGGGCTGCGCCGGTGCTGGTTAGGGTCATGCCCATGGTAAACTGCCCGTTTTGCACGGTGGGCTGGTTGCTGATGGCATAGCCGTCGATGGTGCCCCGGATGGTGGCCACCCCGGCGGTGGCAGTACCGCTGAACGACACAGGCGTATAGGTCTCAATCTGGGCAGGCAAGGTGGCTGTAATAAGCTCGGTGCCCGGCGATGGCGCACAGTAGTTGGGGAAGTTGGCGGCCCAGTTAACAGCCTGTAGTGTATTCCAGATGCTGAGCGGACTGCCTCCGCCGGGCACGCGCCACAGCGACGCTTCGCCACCAGCCTGGCTGAAAAAGGTGTTGATGGTAGAGGCCGAAATCCGGTCCTGCTCATTACTGACGATGTGGTGGATCGGTTTGGTACAGCCATAAGTATTTCTGTATATGCCGTTGGCGCGGGCAATGGTATACTTAGCCGCCATAATCTCAACGTAGGTTTGAGGCATGTGCGCGTCTACATATTTGTCGATTATGTTGACTGCCATACTGTGCTCGTCGGGGTTGGTCCAGGTTGAGCAGTGAAGTTTGAACGAAGCCGGGGCGGTGCGGTTGGCAATGGCCTGATCTTTGGCGTTTTTGAACGCACTCATCAGGGCTTCAAGCTTGGCGGGTTTGCCGTCGAACTCTATTTCGGCATCGATCACGTAACCCGTATAGCCCGTTTGGGCGGCCTGGGTCAGGGTTTGCGCCTGGGCCGCTTCGTGGCCCGCGTAGGAGCCGGGGTAATTATAAGACCAGCCCCATACCTCAATACCCCGCGACTTGTAGGCCTGAACGGCAGCCGTACTCAACACTTCGGGCCATCGGGTAGGGTTGTAGGCACCGTCGCCCACTTTAATATAAATGCGTTTGATGCCCGTGGCTACTAACTGATCTGCCAGTGCCCCGTGGCTGGCGTAGCCCGTGCCACTCAGATACCACAGCCAGATACCCAGCTTGTTACAGCCCGCCAGGGCAGCTGCCCGGCCGCTGGCGTTGGTTGCCTGCGGGGGCGTGCCCGTTTCAGTTACCTGATCGCGGCCCCGCTTTTCGGGATAGGCGCGGGCCTGCTCCGGCGTGTTGGCGGGTTCCCGGAGGTCGGGCGATTGGCAGGAAACAGCCAGCAGCAGTGAACCAGTGGCCAGAATCGACAAGTGATGGTACATTTTACCGAAGCGGTTCATAAAAAATTAGTTTAGTTTAACAATACGAAAACAAGCGTAAGGAGGTTGTCGGTGGTCAGGATCATGCTGTCTGCACCAGTTTCTTAGTTGTCGTAGATGGCAAAGATCGACGGAATAGTACGTGACGAAGCCACGTAGCTTACCCCCCGGCACGCCAGCTGGCTGGAGCCACCGCCGTCGAACATAATCGTTTTCACACAGTTGAAGTCCACCAGCACCTGCCAGGCCTGTTGCTGGGTAGCCGCCCGCGCACAAACCAGCAGCAGCCGGTCCAGCTTACCATCCTGATTGGTGTCTTTCAACCCAATCATGGTCCGGCCAACCGACGAGTTTTTGCTAAAATCGGAGTTGATGGGATGAATACCGGCAATGCCTGACACAACACCCTGAAAATCAGATTTCACAGCCGCCAGGTCAGTACTGGCATAGGGGTAGTCGACGATGCTGGCCCAGGTGCCGTAGAATTCGAGTCGGCGTTTGCCATAGGTGGTCGCACTGCCGTAGCCCGTGCCAACCAGGGTGTTGTTTACCTTGAGCGGAAAAGCCAGGTCGGTGCGGGGGCTGGTGGCGGTTGAGAAAAACTCGGCGTTGGCCACGGCAAACAGTTTGGGGTTGGCGGGGGCATACAGATTCCAGTAGGAGGTGTAGCCGGAAATATTGGTGAACAGCGGTCTGCGCACCAATTGAGGGTTGGGCGCAGCGGCCGAAGCGGTGTCGGCACTACCCTGAATCAGGCGGCACTGCCCGTTTTTGAGCAGATCTACCTCCACCACAAACACGTCGTTGCGCCGAAATAGCCGCACGGCGTTGCCGCAGGCCGTTACCTGAAAACCTGTGGGCGTGCCTGCCGGCGTAACGCAGGCCGCCAACCGCGCACCCGCTACCGCCGAATCGGGCAGCGGCTCCTCAACGGCGGGCGTTTGGCAGGCAGATAAGTAAAGCCCGGCAAACGGCACCAGTGCTATAAACTGACGAACGATACTTGGCACTAAACGAGGTAAGTGGGTATTTGACATAGAAAATAGATTAGGTGAGCGTATGTTGGTGAAATTCACCAATAAGCAGGGGCGGAACAGCACGCATGAACCGTATAACCTGTAAATAGCGTATAGGGCTGGAAAAGTACGAAAAATACAATTCAAACTAAAAAATAAATTTTTTTAATTATATCGTCACATAAAGTTGGTGTGTGGGCCCCTTTTCGCGTAAAAAAACTAGCCCCGCAAGCAGACAAATTACGCCCCTCGTCTTTACCTGATGGTTAGTATAAGTATATACTATCTGTTAAAAGGTAATATACCCGGTAGCATACCAAAGTAGTTGCGTGTCGGGTTCTGTAAAACATTTCATACACATGAACGTTTCTGTGGTCAAGTGGGCCATTTTTGACGGCTCTACACCTTCTTCGGCTACCCATGAGAAATCTCATTCACCAATTTGAGAAAGACGGCTTTCGGGTTTCCGACGCGGTTTGGAAAAAAATTATCGCGGCTTTCCAACCCCAAACCCTGCCCAAAGGATCTATCCTGCTGATACCCGGCGAGGTGAGCGACAAACTCTATTTCATGAAAACCGGCATAGCCCGCGTATTTTACGAGTGGAACGGGCAGGATATTAACCCATTCTTTGAAAAGCTTTACCGAATCTAATCCCGGCCAAACTTTTTTCACCTTCTAACCAAACAAACGATGAAAGTTGCGCTTAGGTAATGAGCTGTTTTTTTTCCTGTAAAGACTTATCAGCTACTGCGTTAATACCTTCCACAAGTCTACATTTATGAATAAGGTCTCCCTCCATTGTTTTTCAGCACGTAGAACCCCTATGTGCTCCAGGCTGTGCAAATATTTCGATGCTGTTCGGCGGTCAACCGTGAGCCGCCCCACTAAGTAATCGATTTTGCTGTACGGGTACTCAAACAACACCTCTATCAACTCCTTGCTATATATTTTGGGGGCCTGTTGCTTCACCTTGGCCAACGTGAGGTCAAAAAGGGTCTGAATACGGGTGATTTGCTCAATAGTTTGCCGGGCTGTCTGCTCAACTGCCTGCAACATAAACAAAATCCAGTCTGACCAATTCTGTTGCATCCGAACCGCTTGCAGCAGTCGGTAGTAATCAGCTTTGTGGTCAATAATATAGCCGCTCAGGTAAAGAGTAGGTTCGGCCAGTAAGTCATGTAGAATTAAATACAGTACGTTGATAATTCGTCCTGTGCAGCCATTTCCATCGTAGAAGGGGTGAATGCTCTCAAACTGATAGTGCTGGATCGCCAGTTTGATCAGAATTGATACATCATCTGGCTCGGTCGTGTTGATGTACCGTTCCATATTATGCATCAGGAGGTTCAATACCTGAGGATCGTCGGGTGGGGTATAGATAACATGCCGGTACGTTCATTACGCAGGCTGGTGCCAGGCAACCGACGAATACCGGCCTGATTCTGCTCCAGTTCCTGTTGGATTTGAATAATCCCGTTTGTGCTAAGGAACTGTTTCTCTTTGATAAAACGGTACCCTGTATAAAGAGCCTGCCGGTACCGTAACACTTCTTTAGTCGCTGAGTCAACTTCCTGTCCTTTTGCCGTGAGTGCCCGATACAATTTGTCATCCGTAGTAACAATGTTCTCAATCCCCGAAGAAGCTTTGGCTTCCTTCAGCACTAATGCATTGATTAATATGGCAGGATTAGGCAGTAACCGACTCAGGCCTTTCAATTCAGCCAGTGAGGCTGCGGCCCGGCTTTCCTGGCGTAAAATAACCAGCGTTTCAATGGTCGCGCGGGGTGGCGGCAGCAAGGACAAGCTGTTATAGGGTTGGTCGGGCCTAAAATCTGTCATGTACAAATATATACCAAAAATGCACACGAAGAGCCCATCATGTGTGTTTTATGTACATGACCCGTGCCACAGTTATTGGGCATCTAAAAATTCTTTAGGAATTTTACGGCGATGGATAGAATGGCCAGGCTTACGCCGACAGGTCAGTTTAGACGCGGTGGCCAATTTTAGGGGTCAACCCTATCGGGCTGCAAACGGCTTTCTGGTGATGAACGACAACCGACTGAATTTCCAGCTGCGGTTTCAGGTTTTTCCGGGTAAGCAGTAGTTCTCCGTTCATTATGCAGTGATAGTGAGCAGTTTATTTGCAGAGCACGCCCGGTAAGTTCAATCTCGGCTGATGATGCCAGTGGCTTCCCAGTTTTTGAGCCAGTCTTTTTTAACGCCCTGAACCTGCGAAAAGAAAAGGTAGAACGCTTCCATATCACGGGCATAGTCGCCGGTGATGTAGAGGGGTTCACTTAGCAGAACAAGTTTGCGGGGCCAGTCGAAGCCGGTCAGGATCAGGGGGACACCGGATTTGAGGGCAATATAGTAAAAACCGGTTTTGAGTTTGCTCACATTGGCGCGGGTGCCCTCGGGCGCAATGCAAATGTGCAACCGCTCACTTTGGTTCAACAAATCTACCGTGGCATCGACTAAGTTGTGCGATTTGTCGCGGTAGACGGGCTTGCCACCCAACGCCCGAAACAGCCAGCCCGCATACCAGTTAAAGAGCGAACTTTTGGCCAGAAACTGAATCCAGACGTGAATGGTGGGACGGATGCCCAGCCCGATAGGGAAATCCCAGTTGGTGGTGTGTGGGGCCACCACCCAGATACCCTTTGGCACAGTAGGCACCGGCCCGGCAATGCGCCAGCCCCAAACCCGAAACAGCCAGCGGGTGAGCGCACCCAGCATAATTAGTACTTGCGGTCTTTACGCTCCAGCCACTTGCCCGTGATGAAGGCAGCAATCAGCAGAACGGCATAGAACAATAAGGTTAACGGGGTCGATAAATCCATGAGATGAGTCGGTTGAAATCGGGTGCAAAACTACGAGAGATGCCGGATAATAGATGCCTGAACGGCCACATTTGTTTACAGAACGCCTTTTGTGCTCGGCAGGTTGTCCAGTTCGCTTATGTCGCGCCGAACGGCCATGCGGATGGCTTTGGCAAAAGCCTTGAAAATAGCCTCGATTTTGTGGTGCTCGTTGTCGCCCGCCACCTGCACGTTCAGGTTGCACAGGGCCGCATCGCTGAACGACTTGAAAAAATGGGAAAACAACTCCGTGGGCATGTCGCCCACTTTCTCACGCCGGAAATTGGCCTCCCACACCAACCACGGGCGGCCCGAAAAGTCGATGGCTACCTGCGCCAGCGCATCGTCCATAGGCAGCACAAAGCCGTAGCGGCCAATGCCCCGCTTGTCGCCGAGGGCCTGCCGGAAAGCTTCGCCGAGGGCCAGGGCCGTGTCTTCAATGGTGTGGTGCTCGTCGATATGGAGGTCGCCCTGCACCCGGATGCGCAAATCCGCGCCCGAATGCTTGGCCACCTGATCGAGCATGTGATCGAAAAAGCCCAGTCCCGTTTGCATGTCGGCCTGGCCGGTTCCGTCGAGGTTCAGGCGCACCTGAATGCGGGTTTCTTTGGTGTTTCGTTCCACGGTGACCACGCGGGCGGGCAGGCGCAGAAAGCGGTAAATCTCGTCCCAGTCGCCGGTGGTGAGCACAATGGCATTGCGCATGGCATTGGTCAGGCCCGACACATCGGCGGTTTGAACAGACTCCAGCCCATTGGCGGGCAGAAAAAGAATGGCTTTGGACCCTAAGTTAACGGCCAACTGCACATCGGTCAGGCGGTCGCCGATAACGTAGCTGTTGGCCAGGTCGTAGTCGTCAGAGAAATAGCGCGTCAGCAGGCCCGTGCCGGGTTTTCGGGTAGGGGCGTTGTCGCGCGGGAAATGCCGGTCGATATGAACGGCGGTAAAAATAACGTTTTCGCCCGCCAGCGTGGTCAGCATTTTGTGGTGAGCAGGCCAGAAAGTGTCTTCGGGAAACGCATTGGTGCCCAAGCCGTCCTGATTGGTAACCATGACCAGTCCGTAGGGGGTTTCTTCGGCAATCCGGCGCATGGCCGAAATGGCTTTCGGAATAAAGTCGAGTTTGGCTAATGAATCGACCTGCTGATCGGGCTGTGGCTCGGCAATGAGCGTGCCATCGCGGTCAATAAATAACAATTTTTGCATAGAAAGGGCCATAATAAGCCGACAAAGATAAGTTGTGAGGACGTGGCAACCGAAAATAGATTACTTTTGCAACCAGTGTTATTTTATAGCTGTTCTTGCCCGTTCTGCCGGTAGCCGTACTTTCTGGCTGAAACAAAATTAGGGGCTTTCATGTTGCTTCTGTGCATAGAAACGAAACAAACATCCGTATATCTGTTACATCCGTTCTTTTCGCTTACTATAGATTGTACTAAACCAGTTTGATAGTCTCAAAAACCACTTACAGTTAATTCACTACGCTGCAACCATACAGTTTTAACACCCATAGTTAACCCATGTCAACAATACCATCCAAGTTAACCCGCATCGGGGTTTTTTATGACGGTAATTATTTTCTACACGTAAGTAACTACTACAACTACGCGCACGAACGACGAAGCCGGATCAGCATTTCGGGTTTGCATGACTTTATCCGGCGGCAGGTGGCTGAGGAAGAAGGCGTAAACGAGCGGCTGTGTCAGATTGTGGATGCCCACTATTTTCGGGGGCGCCTGAATGCCCACGAAGCCAACCAACGCGGCAACCAACTGTTCTACGACCGCCTGTTCGACGATATTCTGATGTCGGAAGGTGTAGTAACCCACTATTTGCCCGTGAAAACCTACCAGGGCTTCCGCCAGGAAAAAGGCATCGACGTGTGGCTCGCCCTCGAAGCCTTTGAACTGGCCCAGTACAAACGCTTCGATGTGGTGGTGCTCATTACCTCCGACGGTGATTATGTGCCGCTGATTCGTAAGCTCAATACCGTTGGTTCGCGGATTATGGTGCTGAGCTGGGACTTTGAATTTCAGAATGAGCAGGGCGAAAAGCAGGTGACCCGCACCTCGCAGGATTTGCTCGAAGAGGTGTCGTATCCGGTGGCTATGCACGAACTGATCGACAACCGGATCCGCAAAAATGATCCCGTCATTCAAAACCTGTTTGTGAAACAGGCGCAGGCACGGCCTACATTCACGGCCCCTACCGTCAACAGCAGCACCTACGAAAATGGAAACGGAAGCAGTTTCGGCAACTTTGCCAATGGCAATGGCCATGGCAATAACTACGCCCCGGCCGATGAACCGAACTACAACGTGGCCGACGATGTGGTGGTGGACGACCCCGACTCCGAGGGCCGTAAAACCAGCACCATCCGCAGCCTGAAAACCGGCTATGGCTTCGTTAATTTTCCGCCTAATAACCTCTTTTTTCATTACACCAGCCTGATCGACACCGATTTCAACGAGTTGCAGGTAGACGATGAAGTTGAGTTCAGCATTGGCCAGAATGCCGAAGGAAAAGATATTGCCATTGATGTTCAACTGGTTCGCCCGTAGATGAATGCCCGGCGCGTGGCTGTCGATGACCCGTTGGCGCTGCGGTGGCAGGCATTGGCCTGGGCAACGGCCCAACAGGCGCACGAGGGCGGCTTTGTGCTTTTTCTGAACAATAACGCAATTGCTTACCCCAATGACCCGTTTCCGAATCGACTGTTTGTTGGTGCGAAACGGGTCATTTCGCTTGACGCACCCGATGCGTTTCAGGCTTTATACGACGCACATCGGCAAAAGCCCTCGTACCTGGCCGGCTATTTTGGGTATGACCTGAAAAATCAACTCGAAGACCTCGGCAGCCGCCACCCAAACCGGCTGGGCTTCCCGGATGCCTGTTTTGTGGAGCCGGAGTGGGTCATCGATTTTCTGGACGGTGCCGTTGTTATACACGGAGAAGGCAATGCTACCGACCTGCTGCAACAAATCCGTTCATTTTTGCCAACGCCGGTTGAGGCCCTGTCGGCGTTGCCG
>JAYVAP010000706.1:0-3106 GCA_043750915.1 Spirosoma sp.
TGGTGTTCGGGTGTCGCCCGCCCCGTTAAAAGCCTGGCTCACCACCATACCGTAGGCAAACGCCACGTAGCCAATACAAAACACCCGCAGGCACTGCACCGCCACGGCCACCACACGGGGCGTATTATCGAAGAGGCCAACGACTTCGGCTGCGCGGGTGTAGAGCAGGGCACCAATCAGCAACAGAAAAATCATATTGCAAAAGGCGGCTCGCCAAACTGATGTTTCGGCCCGCTCGGGCTGGCCTGCACCCAGGTTCTGACCCACCAGCGTGGCGGCTGCGTTGGCCATCCCCCACGAGGGCAGGATGGTGAAAATCAGGATGCGGATGGCAATGGTGTAGCCAGCCACCACATCGCTCCCGAAACTGGCTATCACCCTCGTCAGAAATACCCAACTGGCCGACCCAATCAGAAACTGCCCCGTGCCGCCCGCTGCCACCATGAGCAGGTTGCGGATAAGAGCAGGATTGGGCATCAGATCGGCCCGGCGAATTTGCCCGGCACCGCCCGGACGGGTGAGGGCATGCAGCTGGTAGAGAACACCGATGGTTCGACCAATTGTTGTGGCCACCGCCGATCCCAGAACGCCCAGTTCGGGAAAAGGTCCCAGCCCGAAAATAAATACTGGACACAGCACGATGTTAACTCCATTGGCCAGCCACAGCGAGCGCATGGCAACCGACGCATTGCCCGACCCGCGCAGGCAACCACTCAGGGTGTGGAGCAGCACGATGGCCGGGGTGCTGGCAAACATCATCCGGGTAAAATCCGTGCCGTTAACCACCAGCTGCGCGTTGCCGCCCATCAGCCGCAGCAGGGAGTCGGCAAATAAGACCCCCGGCAGGCCCAGCAACAGAGCTACCACAACCGATATCAGAATGGCTTGCCCGGCTGTGGCACCCGCCTGACGGGCGTTGTTTTCGCCAATGCGCCGGGAGACCATTGCCGTGGCGGCCGTACTGAGTCCAATCGCCACTGAGTATACCAGCGTCAGTACCGACTCTGTCAGGCCCACCGTTGCCACAGCTTCCGGGCCGATTTTAGCGACAAAAAATATATCGACAATGGCAAACAGGCTTTCCATGACCATTTCCAGAATCATGGGTACCGACAGCATGAAAATGGCCCGGTTGATATTGCCGGACGTGAAATCAGTTTCTGAACCGCGCAGTGCGGCCAGAAACAATCGAAAAAATTTAGTCATTGCAATAAGAAGCGGACCGGTAGCCGGTCACCTGCGAATGATGAAAACAAAAAGGAGTGGCCGCCCTCAGCGGAAGGCAGCAAGGTATTGAGGGGGCAGAAAGAAGACCGCGCAGGGTCTTATCCGGGAAACTTCATGGGCGTTGTCGGGCCGCGATGGCGGTCACGTTTAGCGGGGCAAACTTACAACTTTCTTTTCAGTAATAGTTCGGTGATTTTGGGGTAACAAGAAAGGCGTGGTCGTTTTGGATAACCTATTGCCAAGACGCGGCCCCACAAACCAAAACCTGCCTTGTCGGGGCATTCAACTTATTACATGGAACCCGCCGAACAAGCAAAAGCCCGACCTCTGCGGCCTGCAACCTGTCGCCAGGAATCCGCCCTGCAAGCACACATAGACGAGCCACCCAACGACCCCATGCGTTGATAGCGTGGAGAATACTTGACTGTACGCGAGCGGCTTACGCCTTTACAACCCCTATCAGCCGGGCTGAAAACACTCTTGCGGGACGTGCATCCTGTCCCCGGTGAGTATGCCCACGCGGAGCGCAATTACAATAAGCTGTAAAGAGCAAGGCCTATCAAGAATGGACTAAACCAAACCAGCAGACTCAGACCGGCCCACAAATAATAACTCCGGTTCTCTATCTCAGTTTCGGACCTGTGAAGTCGGCTTCTTAGCTGGTTTATTGTTAAGGAGTACATTTCTTGCTTTGATAAACCACTGGTAAAGGCACTTTTCATTCTCAGGCCAGCCTGAAATGCCTGATAGCTGTGTTTGGGATACAACATCACACCGACGGCCATACCCCAAAGTGTCAACCACCAGGCAAAATAGATTTTACCCCATCCGCCAGTAGCTACTTCCCAACTGGTGACCGAGCTTTCTCCTTTCCAAGTCGTATCGTAGTCTGTTACCAAGTGGTTAATGTCGTGCAAATAGATATTTTTTCGTCTTGATTCTAAATTGGGTAGGGGCAGGGTAATGGGGCCAAACTTAATCATGTCCCACTTGTTATTGATACCGCCTTCTGCGCCGTAGCCGTACTGTTGGTAGAAATTGGTTAAAGCGTGTTCAACGTTCATGAATTAAAATTTAGCATTTTACATAGTTTATTTGAGCGGTTGCCCTGTCGCAGATGACCCACCGAGCCAATCAAAGCTGTCCTGTCGAGGAGTGCGCTTTATCAGCGGGAAGCTGAAAAACGCATGTTTTGGCTCCCCTGTCGGGACCTGCGCCCTGTCAGCCGAGACCCGGCACACGCACACATGACAGACGGGTCATCCAACGACCCAAAGGCTGATGGTGTGCAAGTTAGATAACTGAATGCCAGATGATTACAACCTTTACAACCCCACCTTCGTTGGGATGAACGCCCTGACTTCGGGGGCGAGCATCCTCTTTCCAAGCAAGCCGCCCACGCGGAGCTAATTAACGAACAGTATCCCTGCGGCTTATCTCCGCTTGGATGCCTTTCAGTTTTTTTGAATATCTGGAACCCATGAGCAAAGCAAAAATCATCAAACCAGTAGTAAAGAAAAAACCTCCTTTGTGTGTGGCTGACCAGATAGCAATGCCAACTATAAGGCCGATGAACAAAGCGAATGGAATTTGTTGTGATTTCACTTTTTTCTCTTCTGACGCTAATTCGTCAAGTGTCATTTTGGAGTAGTCCTTACTTGAAAGCATAATAATATTTACGTTTTTTGTGCCAATGGGCGAAGCTAACAAACGCGCACTTCCTAACCCAAACGCTGGCTGTCGAGACGCGCTCCCTGTCGACTGAAAGCTGGAAATGCAAGCCCAAACCTGATGGCTGGGACGCGCGGCCTGTTGACCGAAACGCCGAAATAAAAGTCGAAACCTGCCTAACCGGGGCGTTCAAATTGTCACACGCAAC
>JAYVAP010000707.1:0-2626 GCA_043750915.1 Spirosoma sp.
GCTGAACTGTTTTTTCAGGTCCTCGCGCTGGTAGTCGTTCAGGGGTTCTGAAATGCGGTTGAAATAGTTGTCTAACGGCCGCTCGTTGACGTTGAACAGCGGTGCCCGCCCCTCGAATAGTAACGGAACCACGGCACCATCCTCCACGGCATCGCGCACGGTGTAGGTGTCGATGATGCCGCCAAACTTAGCCGCCGTATTTTTTTCTTTCCGCATCAGGGGCGTTCCCGTGAAGGCAATAAAAGAAGCGGTCGGAAACACCTGCTGCATTTTCACGTTCAGCGCACCATATTGGGTGCGATGGGCTTCGTCGATGAGCACAAATACGTTTTCGCGGCTGATGGGGGCCTGAATGCCTTTGATGGCTGCGTTGAATTTATGCACCAGCGTGGCCAGAATAGCGTCGGAGTTATTCTGGAGATAATCGGCTAACTGCCGCCCCGTTTTTGCCTGCACCACTTCCCGTCCGCAGCGTTTGAAGGTTTGGTATAGCTGATCGTCCAGTTCAACGCGGTCGGTTACCAGACTAATTTTTGGGTTTGGTATGTGGGGGTCAGCGGCCAGCAACTGCGCCAGCATCACCATCGTGTATGATTTGCCGCTGCCCTGGGTGTGCCAGATAACTCCGCCCGGCCGCCGGCCCGCTGCGTCCTGATGATGCACCCGGTCGAGGGTTTTGCGGACCCCGAAAAACTGCTGATACCGGGCCACGATTTTGGTACCGGCATCGAACAGCACAAAGTTATAGAGCAGATCAAGCAGCCGCGCCGGCCGACACAGGGCATACAGCAGTTCGTCCTGGGCCGTAATGGTCCAGTTCTGCCCGTCGGGCGAGGTGCCGGTCGTGTTTCGCCCGCCCCGTCGCTCCGGGTTCGTTTGCAACGCCCGCCAGTAAGCACCGTTGTGCAGGCTCTCGTTTTTCAGGGCCTGCAGCGCGTGGCTCACAGCTGGCTCACCGTCCGGCTGGCGTTCCCGCCATATTTGCCAGAACTCCTCCGGGGTTTGGTTGGTGGCATAACGGGCTTCGCTTTCGCAGATGGACAGCAGCAGCTGAGCCGGTATGTACAAGGCCCGGATACCATCGGCCTGCTGGTTGCGCAGGTGCTGCGATATGGCCTGGCTCAGGGGCTTGTCCATGTCGGGCCGCTTGCACTCGATCACCACCAGCGGAATACCGTTTACGTAGAGGACAATATCGGGAATGAAGTGTTTTGCCGAACCAGCCCGCTGCACGCTTAGCTCTTCGGTAACGTGCCAGACGTTGCGTTCGGGGTTTTGCCAGTCGATGTACTGGAGGGAGAAGCTCTTTTTGTCGGGGCCAATTTGCTCTTCAAGACTTTTGCCCAGCGTCAGCAAATCGAACACATGCCGGTTTGCTTCGAGGTAGCCCTGTTGCAGCGGATACTCGCTGAGGGCGTAGATGGCACTGGTCAGGTTGCTTTCCGAAAAAGCGTGGGTTTGGCCTTTAAAGGTATACGGGTTCAACCGGCGCAGTTGCCCGCGCAGTACCGATTCCAGCAGCACGTTGCCGGTGTGCCCGCCCCGCAGCCGCAGAGCCTCGGGGGGCGGCAGGTAGGTGAAACCCATGGCCTGCAGGAGCAACAGGGCGGGAATCTGGCTGGCATCGTCTTCGCAAAAGGATGGGTTCATTGGAATAATGATTGCATGTATACTGATAATCAGGCTGTTTGTGAACTTTCTGACAATAGAAATTGTAATAAGTTGTGTTACTTATCACAGGAATTTACGTTCTTTGCGAGCACAAGCCGACCGGGGCGGGACATTTGGCCCGTTCGGGCCGCGACAATCAAAAGCGATTTCGCTTCTGAGCCTCGGTTCTAAACCGGGGCTTTTTCATTTTCGTATTACACCCAAAGGATCGCCTTTACTGGCCACTTTCAATAGCAGCGGTTCCAAATAGTCGAAGCATTTTTCAAGTCCATATTTTCGTAGCGAGCCTTTAGGAAACTCCTTCCGATATAGGCTATGCGCTATAAAATCAACAGCCTGAATAAACAATGAGTGTTGCGAGTTGTGGGTAAAGATATCTTCGATGATGTTGTCTGTTGGTACATTGTATAAGGTATCACTATAGTGTGAAGGTACAGGATTATACACCCTCATTTTACGAAGTAGCTTCCTGATAATTGCCCCATCCGTCTCATCACTAATAATTATACCCCGGTCCTTAGCCTGTTTCTTCAGAAAGGTGTCGTAACGCTGAATCAGCCTTGACCAGGCCAGTTCCTGAAAGTTGGTTCCCTTGGGAAACTGCTTTTTTTCCAGACAAATATTGATTATGGTCGCGTTGCTGAAGATGACCGGTATCTGCTGTAGAAACTGCCTGATAATACCAATTCGAACCGGTTTTCTAATTTTCCGGTACGCATCATTTTTACTGATGCGTATCAATTCTGCAGCATGGAGTTCCACCGTAATAAGCAAACCCGTTGTTTGTTTCAGATGCTGTCTGAAGGCTTTTAGACGAACTAAGCAATCCTTCCAATCCTGATCGGATAGAATCAGGCCGCTCAATACAAAATGGGGTGAACCATATTTGGAATCGCCTGGGTCTCCGCTTTCATCAACGTACATCAACTGCATTTGCTTTCCGGGTGAATAGTGT
>JAYVAP010000708.1:0-2341 GCA_043750915.1 Spirosoma sp.
CTGGCTTATTATGGCGCACCGGCGCAAAACTTCGTGTTTGCCGATGCGCACAAAGACATTGCCATGTTGATCAATGGCAAGTATCCCCTGAAATGGAAAGAGCAGGGAAAATACCTGCTTGATGGCACCAACCCGGCCCATGACTGGCACGGCTGGATTCCGCCCGCCCAAAATCCGCGCGTCAAAAATCCGCCGGGCGGGTTTGTCAGTTCAGCCAACCAGTTCTCCACCGATCCCACCTATCCCTATTATATCAACTGGCAATTTGCGCCCGCTGAGCGCGGGATGCGCATCAACCAGCGGCTGAAAGCCATGCAGCGCGTTACCACCGACAGTATGCGCCAACTCCAAAACGATCTCTACAACCTGCGGGCGGCCACGGTGTTGCCCAACCTGTTGCCCCTGCTGAAGGCATCACGCCTGACCGGGTCACGCCTGACCGGGCCGTATGCCAAAGCCCTGGCCGTTCTGGTAGCCTGGCCGCATCAGAACGACACGAGTGCCATTGGAGCCACTATTTTTACCGAATGGAACCGCCAGCTCATAGATGCCATCTGGAAAGATGAGTTTGACCGGGGCGATACACTGCTAACCCGCCCGCCCAGTTTTGACCGGACCCTGCGGCTCATCGAGCGTGAACCCGATTCGCACTGGTTTGATGATGTGCGCACAACGCCCCGCGAAACCAGAACCGATGTGCTCACGCGCAGTTTTCGGGCCACCTGCGACACGCTCGCCAAAAAACACGGCCCACTTGGCCCGGCCTGGGCGTGGGGTCGGCATAAAGCAACGGCCATCCGCCACCTGGTGCCCGGCTTAGATGCTTTTAGCGTGCTGAATGTGCAGATGGGCGGGGGCAACGGCATCGTAAACGCCACCACCGAACGCACCGGCCCGTCGTGGCGGATGGTGGTGGAGCTGGGACCAACGCCAAGGGCCTACGGCGTGTATCCGGGTGGGCAGTCGGGCAATCCGGGTAGTCCGCATTATCAGGACATGATCGAAACCTGGCGCCGGGGGCAACTCCACGAGCTGGTGTACCTGCAATCGGCCCGAGAGAAAAACCCGCGTATCAAACAAACACTCATCTTAAAATAACCGGTATTCATGATTCAGATCGTACTTATTGCCCTGTTCAGTTTGCTGGCTCAGTTGTGGTTACCGTGGTGGAGCATAGTGGTGGTTGCGTTTGGCGTTTGCGCCTGGCGCAGTGCCGGGGCAGGCCAGGCGTTTGGGTCGGGTTTTGCGGGCGTGGCCTTAGTTTGGCTGCTCTACGCGCTGCTCATTCACGTACGCACCAACGGAATTTTCACGGGCCGCATGAGTGAGTTGTTGTTTAAAGCCAATTTGCCCGTTGTGCTGGTCCTGATTACGGCCGGGCTGGGTGGGCTGGTGGGTGGCGTGGCCGGGCTGGCAGGCCACTTTGTTCGGCAGGCCGCAATAAATCCGTTGCCAGTTCGTGAAGCCTAACCCCGAAATCCCATACCTTTGCCCGATAAATCTGTCACTAACCAATCCGCTTTTCTGTGAAGAATGCCTCGTTGATTCTGAATATTGTCCTGACAATTGCCGTAGCCGTCCTGTACTACCTGCATTTCAAAGACCGCCAACCCGCCGTAGCATCCGTGTCGGCTACGCCCGTCGAAGCCAAAGGCCGCTCAATTGTGTATGTTAATGTCGATTCGCTGCTGACCAAATACGAATTTTTCAAAGACACGCAGAAGGTGCTGGAAAGCAAGCGTTTTCAATTGGAGAACGACCTGGCCAACAAAGGCCGCAGTTTGCAGAATAAAGTAGCTTTCTTTCAGCAGCGGGCTGCTACCATGACCCAGGAGCAGGGCCGCGCCACCGAAGCCTCCCTCCAGAAAGAGCAGCAGGACATTATGGCCTACCGCGAACGGGCCGCCCAGACGTTGGCCGCCGAGGAGCAAACCAAGAACAAACAGCTCTACGATCAGATTTATGCGTATCTCAAAAAAGTGAACGCCCAAAACAAGTATGAATTTGTGCTGGGCTACACCAAAGGGGGCGGCATCCTGTTTGCCGATCCGTCGGCCGATCAGACCAAAGCCATCCTGGATGGGCTGAACAAAGAATATCAGCCTAAAGAGACGAAGAAAAAGTAGAATTTCTGTAGATACAAAGCTGGCTCAACCAACCGACCGGGCAGGGTATGAACACCGTTGCCCGGTCGGTTTTTTGACAACCGGCCAAACCACCCGCTCTTTTCCCGTGTTCCTGATCCTGGGGGCTATTATGGCCACCCGTTTGATCGATTCTGTTATGGCTTCTGCTTCAATTGTTAAACACGTTGACGTTCGCAACCGGCGGGCTTCTTTCG
>JAYVAP010000709.1:0-3561 GCA_043750915.1 Spirosoma sp.
CGCCAGAGCAAGCGGCTGTTTGGCGTTATCAGTTCGGGCGATATGCCTGCCAAAGCAATGGGGGCCATTCTGGCCGCATTCGTCCACGCGCACACGGGCATTTTGCTGCTGGTGCTGGTAGCGTTTGGGGCATTTCTGGCCGCTTTTTACATGCTCCGGCTAACCATCCGATCCCACGAGATTCATGCACCCCACGGCCCGGTGCGCCGAAGTGTCGGACCATCCACCCGGCGCGAACCATTGCGGTGGGCCGGGGGGCATTTTGGCGGTAGCGACCTTATTTTGCTAATGTGTCTGAGCCTGGCAACGCTGGCGGCCGTTGCCATTGACATTGAATACAATTTTTTTATTCAGGTAAAACATCGCTTCCACGACCAATCAACCGTCATTACCTATGTTAGCTACGTGCTGGCCCTTACCTACGCCCTGGCCATGCTGGTTAAACTGCTTTTGTCCGGCCCGCTGTTCGACAGGTTTGGGGTGCGAAGGTCGCTGTTGCTGTTGCCATTAGTGGCTTTGGCGGGGGTGGCCGGGCTGGCGGTGATAAACCAGGCCGGGGCTGCGGAGACCATTCGGCTGATCTATTTCTGCGGCCTGTATCTGCTCTTCGAGGTGGTGCGCCGGGCCTTGTTCGACCCGGTATTTCTGGTTTTATTCCAGCCACTGTCGCCCCCGCAGCGGCTAAAAGGACACACGCTGGCCAAAGGACTTTATGAACCGCTGGGGCTGGGCCTGGCGGGTGTGCTGATCTGGACAACCCACAACCAGCCTGCCTTTGCCACCGGCATGTCGCTGGTCTGGATTAGCCTGCTGGTGGGGGCTGTTTTTTTGCTGCGCCAAACCTATAGGCACTATCTGCACGCGCTGAACGATGCCATTGGCCGTCGGTTTCTGGAACGCGATCAACTGCCGATGCCCACGGCCGCTCAGGCCAGTATGCGCCGACAACTCAGCAGCACCCAGCCCGCCCGTGTGCTCACTGCCCTGAGGTGGCTGGGTGTTCATAGTCCGCAGGCCCTGAGCGGACAGCTGCCAGCCCTGCTCCGGCACCCCGACGCAGCCATTCGTAGACAAACGCTGATCCTGCTGGTCAGCCACGAACAGGCGGCCCCGCGCGACCTGACCCACGTGGCCCTGACCGATGCCGAGCCAGCCCTGCGCCAACAGGCCGCTTATCTGCTCGGTCGGCGAATTGGTGCGGAACCCGCCGAGCTGGCTCCGTTGCTCAACCATACCGATCTGAGCATCCGGCAGGGCGCCATCCGGGGCGTGCTCGAACTGAACCCGCGCAACCCGGCGGGACGGCACAGCCTGACCGAATTGGCCGGCAGCACCGACCCCAACCGCCAGCAACTGGCCCTGAACCTGATTGGCACCCTACAGCTGACCGATTTTGCGCCCATCGTCAATCAGCAACTGACCAGTCTCAACCCAACCCTTGCCAAAGCAGCCATTGCGACAGCCGGCCTGTTGCCCACCCCCGAGCTAACCCGTTTTCTGGTAGCGAACCTCACAGATATAGGCCTGGGCCAAGCCGTGGTCAACGCCCTTAAAATGCGGGGAAACGACATTATTACCTCGCTGCGCGAACAGTTACCCACCACAAACCGCCTGCTGACCGAACGTATAACGGCTGTCTGCGGCACCATCCATACCACCGAAAGCCGCCGATTGCTGACAGAATTAGCCAGCCAAACAGATCGGTCGATTCGGGGGGCGGCTTTGCGGGCACTGCGCCGGTTTACTAATGGACCAACCGCCAACGACGACGACGACCTGTTCCGGGAGCTGCTGACCGACGAAGTTACCCTGGCGCAGCGGCTTCTGCACGGCAGTTTAACAGACCCCGAGCTGGTGCCAACGCTCAACTATGAGCTGCTCCTGCTCCGGCAACGGCTATTCGATCTGCTGGCGCAGTTGTACAACGCCGAAATCATTGCCGGTGCCAGATTAGGGGTTGGCCATGCAACCCGCGAACGGCGGGCTAATGCCCTCGAATTGTTGGATAACCTGATTCCGAGAGCCGTTTATCAAACCATGCAGGTGCTCATCGACGACTTACCGATGGCCGAAAAAGTGCGGATGCTGGATGCCGAACTTGGCCCGCTGGTGGGGCCGGAATCCATCCGGGCGTTTGTGCTGCGTTGGGGCGAAACCCTGTTTTCGGGCTGGACAGTTGGCTTAGTGCTGCGTAGCCTGCCGGTTGCCAATGCTGTAGTGCCGCCCCAACCATCGTTAGCCAATCAATTGCCTGCCTTAGCCAACTTATCCATGAATCACCTGCCCAACCCGCCCGCCCGCATCCCCGATTATGACCGGGTGCTGCTGCTGGCACACACCAGCCTGTTTTCGCAAACGCCCGAAAACGTACTGGCCAGCATTACGCCCATCATGAAAGAAGAGGAGCACGCAGCGGGCCAAACGATTTTCAGTAAAGGCGACCTCGGCACAGCCCTCTACGTGATCGACGCGGGCGAGGTCAGCATCCGCGACGGCAGCACCGAGCTGGCCCGCTTTGGCCGGGGCGACTTCTTCGGCGAACTGGCCCTGCTGGATACCGAAACCCGGTCGGCAACCGCCGAAGCCCTGACCGATCTGCGGTTGCTGCGGCTGGATCAGGACGATTTTTTTGATTTGATGGAGGAACGAAGCGAAGTCCTGCGCAGCATTGTCCGGAGTTTATCGAAGCGCATCCGCCGGCAAAACGAATTGCTCACGCAATCCAGGGCGTTGCCGGGTAATTGATGCCACGTCTGCCCTATTTCACCTAAATTTTACCCCCTGCTCATGTCAATTCCCGATGGAATAGGCGCCATAGTTATTGCGGCCCTGCTGATACAATACCTCCGGCGGTTTCTGGATACGAAAACCCGAATGCCCCATTGGGATCGGATGATCAAACACGTGTGGCCGGCTGCCGGTATTCTTATTGGTGTTTTTGTACTGCTCGATGCCGAAAAAACCTCGACCTTCTGGTTATGGATCGGCGTTGGCCTTGTTATCAGCTACACAGTTTGGCAAGCCTGGGATTACCGCCCCGCCCGCACCATTGCCCTGGCCATTGCTCCGCTTATTAACTCCATGATTATCAGCAAGTTAATTAACCTGGTCGCGCCTGATTTCAGTGAAACCTACGATAGTTATTTCGATGCGGCAGGGGTATTTTCGCTGATCTGGTTTATTACCTTTCTGGTCATCGCGTCGCGCCAGAAAAAATCACTGGAAAAAGAACGGATCGAGCGCGAACAGGAGTCCGAAAAACGCCGGTTAGTTGAGTTTCAAAATACCGAACTGGAACGCTTGGTAGCCGAACGGACCGTTGAACTGACCAACCAGAAAGAAGAATTGGAACACGCCCTGACGGAGCTGAAAACGACACAGAACCAACTCATCCAGTCCGAAAAAATGGCCAGCTTAGGGGAGCTGACCGCTGGCATTGCCCACGAAATACAGAATCCCCTTAACTTCGTTACCAACTTCTCCGAAGTATCCGTCGAACTCCTCGATGAACTAACCGACGAGCAGCAGAAACCCACCCGCGATATCGACCTGGAAGCCGAC
>JAYVAP010000710.1:0-2300 GCA_043750915.1 Spirosoma sp.
CGAGTGCATTACGGTTAAATAAATTTGTGCCACCCGTTCGGATCACGGGCCTGAACGTATTGGACAGTGCCTACAACCCCAACCAAACTCATCTGACGCTGGCTCCCGACCAAAATTTTATCGCCTTTTCGTTTGCGGCTCTTAATTTTTCCAACGCACAAAAAAATCAGTACCAGTATCGGCTCCAGGGTATTGACCCCGGCTGGGTACGGGCGGGCTACCGGCGCACGGCCAATTACACCAACCTGCCCCCCGGCGAGTATGTTTTTCGGGTGAAAGGCAGCAACGACGACGGGGTCTGGAACGAACACGGAACGTCGATAAACATCACGATTAACCCGCCATTTTGGGCAACGGGGTGGTTTCTGTTGCTGCTGATCGCGCTCTTGCTAAGTGGTGTTTACGGACTGTATCGCTACCGGGTTGAGCAACTGAAAAGC
This sequence comes from Spirosoma sp., assembly GCA_043750915.1. Lineage (GTDB taxonomy): Bacteria > Bacteroidota > Bacteroidia > Cytophagales > Spirosomataceae > Spirosoma. The sequence goes on from JAYVAP010000710.1 coordinate 441, forward strand.
CAACAAGCGCACGAAATGACCGTTACGGTGCGCACTCAGGAACTGGAACGACATCGGTTTGCCAAAGAACTGCACGATGGTGTCGGGGCTAATCTGTCGGTGCTGAATCTCTATCTATCGTCGCTGGGATCGCCCCATATGCCGGTGCAGGACGTGAAAGAACGGTCGATAGCCGTATTGAAAGCTTCTATGGACGACATCCGATCACTGATTCACGACATGCACCCGCGCAGCCTGACCGAGCAGGGGCTGGCCCAAACCATTGCCGACATGGTGGCCCTACTCAACCAAAGCAAGCAACTCACGATTGACTATGAAGCCAAAAATAGTCCCGATAAGCTATCGGAAGCCATCGAAATAAACCTGTTTCGGGTGGTGCAGGAGTTGTTACAAAATGCCCTCAAACACGCCGGAGCCACCCATGTCCGGCTCTATTTGCACACCGAAGCCGACCGCTTGCACCTCGCCTACCACGACAATGGGCGCGGCCTCGACCCGGCTCTGCTTGATGCTCCAACGGGCAACGGTTTAGTGAATATCCGGCAGCGAATCATCCTCCTGAACGGCACCTGTTCGTTTGATTCAGCTACCGGGCAGGGCACAACGGTGACAATTTCGGTTCCTTTCGCGTAGTTCTACGTAGCTGAATACCATGATCTTGGTATGGTGCGGCCTTATGCTTTTTCCAACCTTTGACTGGTTCATCCTGCAACCCCGCCATGAGGCCCAACTCATCATATCGAACCCTTATCGGGCTGATTATCTCGCTGTTGGCTATTGCCATCGCCGTGATCGGGTTGATGTTGGTTTGATTGGCTCGGCCTGACCCAAATTTGCTATTTATTTACCCAAATCTGCCAGTCTGTTTGTCTCATTATCAGGAGTTTTGCCCTATGTTTATGGTATCTCTCTGAATACGATGAAAACTCTACCTAACTCTTTGCCTTTCTGGGTTTTACTTTGTTGGCTGCTGGCGTGTGTTGGCTTGACCACCCAAGCCCAAAATCAGTATGCCCACGCACAGGCCCCGAAAACCGGAAAGGTCTCCACCAAAGTGCCGTCCAAATCGCTTTTCAATGCCGATGAGGTGGTGTCTCTGACCCTCGTCGCCAATTTATCAGGCCTGCTTAAAGACCGTAGTAGCCCAACGCCGGTTAGTCAGAGGGCTGCCTTTTCGTATGTGGATGCCACCCGTAATTCGCTTGCGTTACCCATTAAGGTTATGGTTCGGGGTAATTTTCGGCGCGATGCCAAACACTGCCGGTTTCCGCCCCTCTTGCTCGATTTTCCGAAAACGAAGACCATAAACACCCCGTTTGCCCGCCACGCCAAGCTGAAATTGGTGACGCACTGCCAAACCGAAGAATACGTTGTTCGGGAGTATCTGGTTTATAAACTGTATAATCTGCTCACCGACTTTAGTTTCAGGGCCAGGTTGGCGAAGGTGACCTATCAGGATTCTTCCGGGAAACGGGCCACCGAAACCAAATACGGTTTTTTGCTCGAAGACGAAGCCTCGGTAGCCCGCCGGAACAAAGCTACGCCCTATCCCCCCAATAAGCTTAACATGGCCCGTGCCGACACGGTGCAGATGGCTACCGTAGCGGTGTTTGAATACCTGATTGGGAACACCGATTGGTCGGTGCCGTTTCGCCACAATATCCGGCTGTTGTCGAACCCGAAACGCACGAGACCCATGCCGGTGCCGTATGATTTCGATCACTCAGGAATTGTAGAAGCTCCCTACGCCTACCCCGCCGAACAATTGGCTATTCAGTCCGTTCGGCAGCGGCTTTATCGGGGCTACGGGTCTCCACAACCCGTGTTTGACCGGGTGTTCAAAAAGTTCAAAAAGCACAA
>JAYVAP010000711.1:0-4493 GCA_043750915.1 Spirosoma sp.
CGAAACCGTCCTCCGACTGGCTCCTGCTAAGACAGTTATTGATGTGGATAAAACGGCAACTGTCTCATAGTCAGCAGATTATTTTAGCAGGGTAGAGTAGAGTTGGGGTAGCTTCGTTTCCATGCTGGAATACAAATGCGGGTGGCAGGGCAAGAACCTTGTCAGAATCGGACGTTTTGAGCCATCAAGTAAACTCTGTACGTGTGGAACAATCAATCGCGACCTCACCCTAAAAGACCGGGTTTGGACCTGTGGCAGTTGCGGCACGACACATGATAGAGATATTTTGGCGGCTAACAACATCGTTCGGTTTGCGTTTCAGAAACAAAATCTTTTAGGCATGGACAGTGCCGAAATCAAGCCTGTGGAGAGGGGCGTTAGTCCCTCGTTGAAGCAGGAATCTCCGGCAGCGGCCGACCGTCGCGCTTTAGCCGGGAGAGTGTCAACTTAGCCGCCAGCAATCGCTCTAAACGCTCATGATGCGCGAATCTGTTTTCGTTAAACAAAATACTGAAAAGTGGCAGGCCATAGAGCAAAACCTGCCGGGGAGGGCTACGCCTATGAACCCCGATGTGCTGACGGCGTGGTTTGTTGAGCTGACCGATGATTTGTCGTATGCCCGCACGTTTTATCCCGATGCGCCCGTGACCCGGTATCTCAACGGCTTAGCCGCCCAAATGCACCGGAGCCTGATGCAAAACCGGCGCGACGACCGCAGCCGGTTCGTCAGCTTCTGGCAGGTTGAGTTGCCACTGCTGTTTCGGCAGTCGCACGGGTTACTGGCCGTGTCGGCGGGTATTTTTCTGGCGGCCTGCGTGCTGGGCTGGGTGTCGGCTGCGCACGACAGCACTTTTGTGCGGCTGATTCTGGGCGATCAGTACGTGAATATGACGCTCGAAAACATCAAAAAAGGCGATCCGCTGGGTGTTTATAACAGCAGCGGTCAGGCCACCATGTTCGTTCAGATCACCCTGAATAATATCTATGTAGCGTTCCGAACGTTTATTTTCGGGCTGTTTGCTTCCTTTGGCACCATGGCCATGCTTTTCTATAACGGGGTGATGCTGGGGGCGTTTCAGTATTTTTTCTACGAACGAGGCCTGCTGACTGATTCGGTGCTAAAAATCTGGATTCACGGCACGCTCGAAATATCAGCCATTGTCATTGCGGGCTGTGCGGGTCTCACGGTTGGGAATAGCTTACTTTTTCCGGGAACGTTTTCGCGGCTCGAATCTTTCAAACGAGGCATCCGGCAGGGATTAAAGATTACCGTGGGGCTGGTACCCATTTTCATCATGGCCGGTTTTCTGGAAAGTTTCGTTACCCGCCTGACGCTCCCGCCCGTGGTTAGTGCCAGCATTATTGCCGTATCGGCCCTGTTTATTGGCTGGTATTTTATTTGGTATCCAATCATCCTAAACCAGCGAATAAAACCATGATTCAATTATTTAAGCAACGAGATTTTGGCGAAAAAATTAACGTCACGTTCCAGTACGTTAGCGAGAATTACCGCACTTTGGGCATGGCATTGCTCTACATTGTTGGGCCAGTGGCCGTAGTAGCAGGGATTGCTTCGGGTGTGGCGCAGTCCAATATATTGCGGCTATCAACCGAATCGGCGGGCGGGCAACCTGCCGATCCTATGGCTGCATTCCGACTTATGGCTCAGTTTATGTCGCCTACATTTTGGTTAGCCGGGCTGTTCGGTTTGCTGGCCAATGTAGCGGTTATTCTAACCACGTATGCCCACATGAGAGGATACGAACGGAAAAACGGCCTGCCCATTTCGGTTGCCAATGTCTGGGCCGAGGTGCAGCCGGTCATTGGGCGGGGCATTGTTATATCGTTACTTGGGTCTATTATCACTGGCGTGGCCATGCTATTTCTTGTCATTCCCGGTATCTACATCGCCGTGGTACTGTCACTGGCCCTGGCTGTTACCTCGTTTGAGGGTACTACTTTTGGCCAGACCTGGGATCGCTGCTTCAAACTTATTCGCGACAAATGGTGGTCTACCTTTGGGCTGATTGTGGTAACGTCCATTATCGTGTCTGTTATAGGGCTGGTGTTTGCGCTGCCCAGTGGCTTGGTGGCTCTTCTGGTTGGTGCCAAAATACTGCCCGACGTGTCGACGGTCTGGTTAGTTATCGCCAATGTCATTGCCATCATCGGACGGACCTTGCTCAACGCCGTCATTTACCTGGCCATTGGGTTTCAATACACCAACTTGGTGGAGCGGCAGGAAGGACGCGGGCTGATTTCGGCTATCGACAGCATTGGTACCCCCATTGAACCCCGAACCCGCGATGAAGGCGAGTAGTAAGCGTTTGGTGTTAAGCTGGTTATGGGTAGTTGGGGGGGTGTTTTTGGCGGTACTGTGTCCGGCCACGGCATGGGCGCAAGCCAAAACGTCCCCGCCTGCGGTTGCCGCCCCCGATGACCGCTCGCCGGTTGCGGTGCGGCAAGCCGACCCTGAGCAGTTGCACGCCCTGCAAACCGACCGCGATTATCAGTACGGCCGCGAAGCCCCACCACCCGACAATCCGCTGGCCCGATTCTGGTTCTGGCTGGTGCGCAAAATCGGTCAGTTTCTGAGCAGTAAAGCCTATCAAAATGTCGGGCAATATGTGATGCTGGCAGCTATTGCCGGCGCAGTCATTTATCTGCTGATGAAAGCCGAAGTGCTGGGGGTACTGTTTCCAGGACGCGCCCGCACCAGCCAGCTGACTTACGAAAACTTGACTGAAAACATTCACGCCATCGATTTCGATCTGGCCATTGAGGAGGCCGTTGGTCAGCGTAGCTACCGGCTGGCCGTGCGGCTGCTATATCTGCAAACGCTGAAACGGCTTACCGATGCGGAGCAAATCCGGTATAAGCCCGATAAAACCAACCGGCAATACGTTTACGAACTGGCCAATTCACCCCTGCAAGCCGATTTTGAGGGACTCACGCGCCAGTTTGAGTTTGTCTGGTACGGCGACCTGCCCGTCGACGAAGACCAATTCCGGTCTGTCCGGCAAGATTTTCAGGCGTTCAATCGTCCGTTTGTGTCCCAGCAGAAACCCCTAAATCGCCCGGGCAACCCCGTGGAAGCCCCGTTTTGAAGCCCAACAAATACCTCCTGATGTTGCTGGCAACGCTAACGGCTTACGTACTTTTTGAGTATTACCGCCCAAAGCCGCTCGACTGGACACCCACCTATGAGAACGACGACAAAATTCCGTTTGGCACGCAGGCACTCTACGAATTGTTGCCCGGCATGGTGCAACAACCCACGGTCCGGTCGGTTCGAATTCCGATATATAATTTTCTGACCGAAACAAAGCTGCCGCCCCGCAGTAATTATGTATTCGTTACGCGCGCGTTCAGTGCCGATCAAAACGACCTGAAGCACCTGATGCGCTACGTTCGGCGGGGCAACAGCGTGCTCATTTCGGCCTATGACATGTCCGACTCGCTCGGTGCGGTGCTGGGCTTCAAAGCCGAGGTGAAAGACCCCACCCGGGCCGACTCTACGCTGCGCCAGAATTTTGTGAACCTGCAACTCGCCAAAGTGGGCGGCTATAACTTTTTTCACGACGATGGGCGAAATTTTCTCCGCATCAATCAGGCGCAAAACATGACCGTGCTGGGCCGAAATGCCCGCCATGAGCCAGTGTTTATTAAAATACGGTACGGCAGCGGGCAGTTTCTGGTGCATAACCTGCCCCTGGCATTCACAAACTATTACGTGCTCGACCCCAAAACATCGGACTACGTCGGTAAGGTGCTGGCTTATTTGCCCGCCGGGCCAACCTACTGGGACGAATACCAGAAAAAGGGCCGTTTCGATGCCGACGAGCAGTCTCTTTTTCGTTATATCTGGCATCAGCCCGCGCTTACCTGGGCGTATTACATCACCGTATTTGGGTTAATTTTTCTGGCGTTGTTTGCCGGCAAACGGACCCAGCGGATTATTCCGGTGGTGGAACTACCCCGAAACACATCGGTCGATTTTGTAAAGACCGTTGGCCGGCTCTATTTCCAGCAGGGCGACCACGATAACCTGGCCCGCCAGAAGATGCAGTATTTTTTGGCCCATCTGCGTGACCAATACGGCCTGAATACTAATAATTTAGACAAGGAATTTGTTGAACTGCTGGCCAGTAAAAGCGGCATTTCGCGCGTGGAATCCGGCGATCTGGTCCGGCTGCTACGCAACGGGCAGAAAAGTATTTCGATGTCGGAATATGATTTGCTGACCTTAAACCGCGAAATTGACCGCTTTCACGAAGTGGCCAATGCCCGGTAAGACAACAAGCCCTGCCTGACTTGCAACCGGCCTAAACTATTGCATCTTTACTCCTTAAAAATGATTCCCGTGAATCCCCGCATCGATCTCACTTCCCTCACTACCACCGTCGATGCCATCCGCGCCGAAGTGGGCAAAATAATTATTGGTCAGTCTCAAACGGTCGACTTGCTGTTGACCGCCCTGCTTGCCGACGGGC